>JANPAO010000348.1:0-3302 GCA_031429955.1 Phenylobacterium sp.
AGGGCAAAGGGTCCCGCCGGGGCCGGCAGCCAGTTGGCGGTGCGTTCGCCACCCGGGTCTTCGTGGCCGATCCAGATGTCCAACGAGCCGTCGGGGTTATGGGCCAGACCCTCCGTCCGGTCGCCGATGGCGTAGCGGGCCAGCGGGTTGTCGGTGAAGAAGAACTGCCCGTCGTCGGTGGCCTCATAGAGGCTGAGGGACCAGAAGGAATGCACCGGCAGGTGGCCGTCCGCCGGGAAGTGCAGGCGCCAGGTGCGGTTGCCGTCGAACAGGGCCCGGGGCAGGTGGCCCTCCGCCCGCATGTACATGGCCTCCTCCGGCGGCAGGGCGGCCAGGCCCGAGATCGCCACCGAGGCCCGCAGCCCGTAGTCCTGGCCAAAGTTGCCAAGGCGCGCCGAGGGATAGGACCAGCCCTCCACAAAGCCTGACCCCGACAGCCCGCCCTTGCGCGCGGCGATCTTGCCCTCGCCCAGGCCCGCCTCGATGGCGGCGACCTCGTCGGCAGAGAACCGGCCGGGGTCGAAATCGCCAAGTCCCAAGGGGGCCATGGAGGCCAGGAAGGCTCGATCGGAAACCCAGGGCGGGTTCATCGCCATCAGCCGGCCGGCGGTCGCGAAATACTCCCCCCAGGGCGCGCCCCTGTGGGCAAAGGGGCCTGGTGCCGCAACCTCGGGACCCTGCATCGACAGGCCGTGCTGCACCGCCTTGGCCCCCTCAACGTCGTGCGGGCCATCCACCAGGATACGGGCGAGCGCCCAGACATGGTTGGTGGGCGCGCGGACGACATTGGGTCCCTCGGCGGCCTCGGCCGGCCCCACCAGGGTAAAGGTCCCCCCTTCGGGTCCGGTGGTGCGGGTCCCCAGGATCGCGAAGTTGTTGGTATAGGCGTCCATCAGAGCCAGGGAGAAGTAGCGCTCGCCAGTGGCCGGAATGTTGATGGTCACCGGGCCCTGGGACAGGTCCACCTGGGCGGTGGAATAGAAGGTGTCGTTGTTGGGGGTGGTTACCGCACGGGCGGTGTGATCAGCCAGCCTGCGCATGTGGCCAAACACGTTCATCGGCGACCCCACCGCCAGGCCGCGAGCCCGGGTGGTGGCGATCTCCACCAGCGGCAGGGTGAAGAGATAGGCATTGCGTGCCGCCGTCGTCAGGGCCTCAAGGTCCTTGGTCACCATGGTCGTCTCCCCTTTAGCCCCCAACCCTTTGGCCCGACCGACCTGGCTTCGCAAGCCTTCGGATCAGGTCTCGGGTCGGTCCTGCTTGGCGCTCTCCCGCGCGAGCTTGTGCAGGGCCCGGCCCCGCCCCTTGGACAGGGCGGTGACCACGCCTCGGAAGGTGCGTACCTCCTGGTCGGAGAACCGCGCCCGACCCAGGGCAGAGCGCAGGTTCTGCACCATGGAGGGCTTCTTCTCCGGCGGATGGAAGAAGCCGGCGGCATCCAGCTCCTGCTCGAAATGGTCGTAGAGCCCCTGCAGGGCGGCGGCCGGTGCCGGCGGCGGGGCATCGCGGAAGATCGCGGGTGCCCCCGTGGCCTGGGTCATGCGCCACTCATAGGCCAGGATGATCACCGCCTGGGCCAGGTTGAGGGACCGGAAGCGCGGATCGATGGGCAGGGTCACCACGGCCTGGCAGAGCGCAATGTCGGCGGTCTCCAGCCCCGCCCGCTCGCCGCCGAACAGCAGGCCCACCTGACGGCCCTCCGCCACCTCGGAAATCAGGGTCGGTGCCGCTTCCCGGGGCGTGAGGATCGGCAGTTGCAACTCCCGAGGCCTCGCAGTGGTGGCATAGACCAGGTGCAGGTCGGCAATGGCGGCCTCGACGCTGTCATAGACCCGCGCGGCGTTCAGCGGCCACTCGGCACCCGAAGCTGTGGCCCAGGCCCGCTCCTGCGGCCAGCCGTCGCGGGGGCTGACCAACCTCAGATCGGCCAGGCCGAAATTGGCCATGGCCCGGGCCACCGCGCCAATGTTCTGGGGCAGTTGCGGCTTGTCGAGGATGATACAGGGGGCCGATGGCGTGGACATGGGGCGTTTTCAGTCACCAACCGGCCCGATGGCAAGGTCCGCGTGACAAAAGCCTAGCCCCATCCGCCTGCCTCTCGCTCTCATCTGCCCAACCAATCGGACACTGCGACCGTCCCTGGCCTTTGCGTCCGGCGCGACGCCGCGTATACGGCCCCAAAGCCCACATTTACGCTTCGGAGCGGACCGCCCTCATGGCCAAGATTAAAGTCGCCAATCCCGTCGTCGATATCGACGGCGATGAGATGACCCGCATTATCTGGCAGTGGATCAAGGACAAGCTGATCCTGCCCAATCTCGACATCGACCTGGCCTATTACGACCTGGGGATGGAGCACCGCGACGCCACCGACGACAAGGTCACCATCGAGTCCGCCCATGCCATCCAGAAGTACGGCGTCGGCATCAAGTGCGCGACCATCACCCCCGATGAAGCCCGCGTCGAGGAGTTCGGCCTCAAGAAGATGTGGAAGTCGCCCAACGGCACCATCCGCAACATCCTAGGCGGCGTGGTGTTCCGTGAGCCGATCATCTGCAAGAACGTGCCGCGCCTGATCCCTGGCTGGACCCAGCCCATCATCATCGGCCGCCACGCCTATGGCGACCAGTACCGCGCCACCGACTTCCGGGTGCCTGGTCCCGGCAAGATGTCCATCAAGTGGGAGGGCCACGATGGTCAGGTAGTGGAGCACGAGGTGTTCGACTATCCCGGTGCCGGCGTTGCCATGGCCATGTACAACCTCGACGACTCGATCCGCGAGTTCGCCCATGCCTCCCTGGCCTATGGCCTGGACCGCAAGTACCCGGTCTATCTCTCCACCAAGAACACCATCCTCAAGGCCTATGACGGCCGCTTCAAGGACATCTTCTCCGAGGTCTACGAAGCCGAGTATGCCGCCAAGTACAAAGAAGCCGGCATCACCTATGAGCACCGCCTGATCGACGACATGGTGGCCTCGGCGCTGAAGTGGTCAGGCGGCTTCATCTGGGCCTGCAAGAACTACGACGGCGACGTCCAGTCCGACCAGGTGGCCCAGGGCTTTGGCTCGCTTGGCCTGATGACCTCGGTGCTGATCACCCCCGACGGCAAGACCATGGAGGCCGAGGCCGCCCACGGCACCGTCACCCGCCACTACCGCCAGCATCAGAAGGGCGAGAGCACCTCCACCAACTCCATCGCCTCGATCTTCGCCTGGACGCGGGGTCTCGAACACCGCGCCAAGCTGGACGGCAACCCCGAGCTGGACCGCTTCGCCCGCACCCTAGAGCGCGTCTGCGTGG
>JANPAO010000349.1:0-11343 GCA_031429955.1 Phenylobacterium sp.
ATGGTGCAGGCTCCTGGGCCCGCCGGCCGGGGGCCAGCGTCGAGTGATTCAAAGATAAGGCGAGACTGCAAACATCGCGCCAGGGTCGGACGGGGGCGAGGTCAGGGAGAGGCGGGGCACGCGGCCGGGAGTCGTAGCTCGCGTGCCGGTCCCACCGCAACCCATTGGCGAACGTTGGTATTTGAGACATTTGACCTGCGCCGTCGGCCTAGCGTATGGACGCTGCCACCCTGGGGTGGAAACTGACGAATGTCCGACGGCCTCTCTGCACTGCGACTGCTGGTGATTGATGACAACGCCCAGATGCGGATCATCATCGGCAGCGTGCTGGCCGGGGCCGGGGTGGCTCAGATCTACTATGCCCCCACAGGGGAAGAGGCCCTGAGGATGTTGAAGCATACCCAGATCGATGTGGCCTTCGTCGATTTCGACATGCCCAAGGTCAATGGGCTGGACTTCATCTCGGCGGTGCGGGGCAGCGGGGCGGTCTATGCCACCTTGCCCATCATCATGCTCACCGGACATGCCGATCTGAAGCGGCTGGCTGCGGCGCGCGATCGGGGCGTGACGGAGTTCCTGCGCAAGCCGGTGACGGCCCGCTCGATCCTGGACCGGCTGAACAGCGCGATCTTTCACCCCCGCCCCTTTGTCCGCTGCGACAGCTATTTCGGCCCCGACCGGCGGCGCAAGCGCACCACCCCCTATGAGGGGCCTGAGCGGCGGGCCTCGGCGGGATAGGGGCGGGGGCCGACGCTTTCCCAGACCCGCAGGGCCTGGACCGTCTCAGCCACATCATGGACGCGGACGGCTGCCACCCCGGCGCCAGCCCCGGCCAGGGCTGCGGCCAGGGAGCCGCCAAGGCGTTGGGCCGGGTCCTGGGCTGCGGGATCCAGCCTGGCCAGGAAGCTCTTGCGGCTGGCGCCCAGCAGCACCGGAAACCCCAGGGCGACGATCTGGTCCAGGGACGAGAGCAGGGCCAGGTTGTGGTCCAGGGTCTTGCCAAAGCCGATGCCAGGATCGAGCCAGATGCTCGGGCGGGCCACCCCGGCGGCGAGCGCCACCTGGGCGCGGGCCTGCAGGAAGGCGCAGACCTCGCCCACCACGTCGTCATAGCGCGGCGCGGCCTGCATGGTGCGGGGCTCGCCCTGCATGTGCATCAAGATCACCTCGCAGGCGAGCTCGGCCGCCAGGTCCGGGGCACCGGGTGCGGCCAGGGCGGTGATGTCGTTCCAGAGGCTGGCCCCGGCGGCCATGGCGGCGCGGGCCACCTGGGGCTTGGTGGTGTCGACGGAGAGCGGCAGGGAGGTGCGGGCCGCCAGGGCCGAGATCAGCGGCACGACGCGGGCCATCTCGGCCTCGGCGGTCACCGGGGCGGCACCCGGGCGCGAGGATTCCCCCCCGATGTCCAGGATGTCGGCGCCTGCCGCGATCAGGGCCAGGGCGTGGGTCAGGGCCGCCTCAGGATCGAGATAGAGGCCGCCGTCGGAGAAGCTGTCGGGGGTCGCATTGACGATCCCCATCACCCGCACGGCGCCAGATGCCTTAGAGGGCGGTGGCGCGGAGGCTGTGGGTGGGGTCGAGGGTCCAGGGGGCGGCGAGGTCATAGGTGATGCAGCTAGCAGACCGGCGGACCGAATCGAAGGCCACCCGCACCGCGACCGCCCCCAGCACCTGGCCGTCGGACCCCAGCCGCGGCACCTGGACCTGACGGAGCGGCAGGCCCAGACCGCCGCCCTGCTCAAAAGTTGGACAGCGCGCGACTTGCCTACCCAAAATGGGGGAACGACAAGACTCCGTCACAGACCGATGATATGGCTGCCCGCGCCAAAGGGTCGCACCTTGTTGAAGGCCGGTCGAGAGTGGAGCCATGATCCTAAATCCCGTGCGGCTCTACCGGCGCTGGCTGCGGGTGCGCAGCGAGGCCGCCGAGGAGGCCACCATGCTGCGTCGCCGCCATGGCGAAGATGCCCTTGCCGCCGCCAAGGCCAAGCTGGCCCGCCCCGACCTCAGCACCTGGGGCCGCAGCGTCCTGGGTCGGACGGTGATCCTGCTGCGGAAAGGGCTCTAATTCAAAAGGTCAGAGGATGTTTCGATCGGGTAACCGGCCTCCGCTTGAAGCGCCTGTCACGCTCTGAATATTTGAAACGGTCAGGGTCTAGTTCAACGGCCCTCCCGCCAGGGTGATGCGATGCATCAGGCGGTGATGGCCCTGATAGTCGTTCATGGCAAAATGCCAGGTGGCGCGGTTGTCCCAGATGGCCATCGAACCCGGCCGCCAGGAGAAGCGATGCACAAAGCGGGGCTGGATGGCGTGGGCATAGAGCTCCATCAGCACCGGCAGGCTGTCCTCACGGCTCCAGCCCTCGAACTTCAGGGTGAAGGCGGGGTTCACATAGAGCGCCTTGCGACCGCTGCCGGGGTGGGTGATCACCACCGGATGGGTGGCCTCGGGATTGTCGGTATGGCCCGCGATCACGGCCTGGTCGGTCTTGGCATAGACGCTGTCCTCGCCATAGATGTGCTCGGAGGCATGCAGGGCGCGCAGACCTGAGAGCCTGGCCTTCATCTCGTCTGACAGGGCCTCATAGGCGGCGTACATGTCGGCAAACAGGGTGTCGCCGCCGCTGGGCGGGGTGTCGATGGCCAGCAGCACCGAGCCCATGGCCGGTGCCACGTCATAGCTGTGATCGGTGTGCCAGCCGCCGCCGATATTGGTGGTCTGGGTCTCGCTCTTCTCCACCTTGGCGATCTGCGGATAGCGCTCCGAGGGCGGGAAATAGCGGTTGACGACGATCGGTCCCAAGCGCTCGGCAAAGGCGATGTGCTGCTCCGGCGTCATCGCCTGATCGTGCAGAAAGGCCACGCCGCGCTGGAACACCGTGTCGCGCACCATGTCGATCTGCTGATCGCTGGCCTCGGGAAGAAACAGTCCCTCGATCATCGCGCCGCAGCCGGCAGCTTCTTGGATTTGAACCGTCATGGTGTGTGTCCCTGCTGTTGTCTGGCGTCAATCTAGGCGGGTTCTGGCCAAGAATTGTCACCTAGGTTACAGTTCGGGATGCAAGACGATACGGAAACCGCCCTGCGTTTGCTGCACATGAGCCCCTGGCTTGGTCCCCCCGACTCCGGGCTGGCCGAACGTCTGGTGGCCGAGGGCGCTCTGACCCGGCTGGGCGTTGGGGTCTGGGCCCAGGCCGAGGGCGACGAGGACACCGGCCTCACGGTGGTGATCGAAGGTGCCGTGGATCTCTATTGCCAGGTGGCGGGCGACCGGGAGGTTCGCTTTGGGCAGGCCGGCGCGGGGGCGGCCCTGGGTCAGAGCGTGCGGTTTGGTGGTGGTCCGCGCCTGGTGACCGCCGTCTGCGCTGAACCCAGCCTCTTGCTGCGGGTGTCTGACTCCGGGCTGTCTCGCATTGCCAGGGACCGTCCCGAGGTCTGGCGCGCCGTGGCGACCCTGGTCTATCTGCAGCTTCGCAATGCCCTGCAGATGGCCGCCGAGGCCGTTGCCCTGCCACCTCGCCAAAGGCTGGCGGCGCGCCTGCTGATGCTGGCCCGAGGCCGCCGCCCCGGCTCGGCCATGGCGCTTGGTCAGCAGGCCCTGGCCGAGATGATCGGGGTCAGCCGCAAGACCGTCAACGGCCTGCTGGGGGCGTTCCAACGCCAGGGCCTGGTGGCCCTGTCCTACGGCACCGTAACCCTCCTCGACCCCCGAGGGATGCAGCGGGTCGCCGAGCGGCAGGGTTGAAGGGGGAGGGCGCGCCGCCGCGCAAGTCCACCGCCCGTCAGAGCAGGTGCGGCGCCGGCGGTGCCGGGATCGGGCGTCGCAGCAGGCGGGCGACGCGGGCCAGGAGTTGGGCCTCGTTGAAGGGCTTGGTCAGGTAGTCCTTGGCCCCGAGTTGTAGGGCGTGGCGCACGTCCTCGGCCGCATGGCGAGCGGTGAGGATCAATACCGGCAGGGGCGTCTGGTTGCGACGGGCGCGTAGGGCCTCCAGCACCGCAAAGCCATCCATCTTGGGCATGTTGATATCCAGAACCAGGGCCTGGGGGCGCAGGGCCAAGACCTGGCGCATGGCCTCCTCGCCATTGCGCACGGTGTGGGTCTGGTATCCGGCGGCGTCCAGACGTGTTCGGACGATATCACGAACGCCGGCGTCGTCCTCTGCCACCAGGATGGTCGGGCTCTCAGCCAAGGGCTTGGTCCTCTGTCTCGAATTCAAAGGCGACGGCGCGGGCGATGGCGGTTATCAATAGGGTGGCGTCCAGCGGTTTGGACACCACGTCCTGGAACCCCATGGCCTGCAGCCGACCGGCCGAATCGGCGTCCGCATCGGCGGTAAAGGCCAGGATCGGTGTTGCGTCATTGGGTCCGTCGGCCGCGCGTATGCGTCTCAGGGCACCCGGGCCATCAAGCCCCGGCATCCGCAGGTCCATCAGGATCACATCAAACGGCCAGTCTGCCGCCAGCCTTACGGCGGCCTCGCCGTCTTCGGCCTCGGTGACCTCGGCACCGACTCCGGCCAGAAACAGCTTGGCCAGTTCCCGGTTGGCCGGATGATCGTCCACCACTAGCACCCGCACGCCGATGAAGGCTGGCCGCTCGTCCAACCCCACCTCGTCGTGGGAGGGACCTAACAGTTCCGCCGACCGGGCCGGGACGCTGAACCAGAATCGGCTGCCCTCTCCCAGGCGGCTCTCGACGCCGATCTCCCCGCCCATGGCCTCCACCAGCCCCTTGCAGATCGCCAGGCCCAGGCCCGTGCCGCCGTGGCTGCGGGTCAGGGACCCATCCACCTGCGAGAACCGCTTGAACAGGCTATCCTGCTTTTCGGGTGGGATACCGTCGCCGGTGTCGATCACCTCGACGGTCAGGCGTTCGGCCTGCTGATCGTAGCGCGATCGCAGGGTGACCCCGCCCACCTCGGTAAACTTCACCGCATTGCTCACCAGGTTCAACAGGATCTGGCGGATGCGGTCTGGATCGACGCAGATCACGGGATTCTCAGTGCCGCCATCGAGGGTCAGGCTCAGATCCTTGGCCCCGGCCTGGGGGGTAAAGAGGTCCAGGGTCGCGCGGGTCAGTCGATCCAGGGATACCGGTTCGGCATGGATCGTGACCTGGCCCGCCTCCAGCTTGGAGAAGTCCAGGATGTCGTTGACGGTACACAGCAGCGCCCGACTGGCATCACTGACCCGCTCGACATAGGTCCGGGTCAGGGGCGAAAGCTCCGACTGCTCGGCGGCCAGGCGGGTAAATCCGATGATGCTGGTGAGCGGGGTGCGCAACTCGTGGCTCATATTGGCCAGGAACTCCCCCTTCACGCTGGCGGCGCTCTCGGCAACGGCCTGAGCCTGACGGAGATCGGCCTCCAGCATCTTGCGGGTGGTGATGTCGCGCATCACGTCGGTAAAGCCTGTGTACTGGCCGCTGGCTGGATCGGTGACCAGGGTCGGCTTGGACTCCAGCCAGATCAATTCACCGGCCTTGTTGTGGGCGCGATACTCCACCGCCCAAGGCTCGACGGCCCCCTTGGACAGGAAGACCTTCTGGCACATGGCGAGGACACGTTCGGCGTCCTCAGGCACCATGAAGGAGAAGGGCGTGCGGCCCAGCATTTCCTCGGGCGTGTATCCGATGATGGCGACACTGGCCGGCGAGACATAGGTCAGGGTGCCGTCCAGGCTCATCTCGCTGATCATGTCGGGCGCATTGACCGCCAGATTGCGGAACCGGGACTCGCTGGCTGCCAGGGCCTGCTCGACGGCCTGACGGGCCGAGACGTCGCGCAGGACGGTCAGCACCTCGATGACGTTTCCGGCCTCGTCGCGCACCAGGCTCGGACTGCCCTCCAGCCAGATCTCCCGGCCGTCAGCGGCCAGCAGCTTGTGCTGCCGACGGACCGAGGTATTGACCTCCGCGCCACTGAACAGACCCGCGATGATGGCCTCGGAATGGGCCAGTTGGTCGGGGGCCATCAGGGCCACCACCGAGGTGCCGATGGCGCGTTCCGGCTCCATCCCCAGGGCGCGGCAGGCTGGCGATATGTAGCGGATGATGCCGTCGCGACCGAAGCGGACCAGGATGTCGGTGGAGTTGTCTGCCAGGGCCCGATACTTGGACTCGCTATCGGCCACGGAGATCTCGGACCGGCGCTGTTCGGTCACGTCCTGGGCGGTCCCGACAATGGCAAAAATCTCGCCGCCGGCATCGCGCTCGACCCGGGAATTGTGCAGCAGGTGCCGGACCTGACCGTCGGGCCAGATGATCCGATTGAGCGCGTTCTCCGTGGTGACGCCGTGTGCGATCTGGTTGCGGATCCGTGTCCGCCCGATTTCCACGTCGTCGGGATGATAGAGACCCATCACCGAGGCCTCATCGATGGGGGAACCGGGTTCCAGACCATAGATGGCGTACATCTGCGGCGACCAGGTCAGGTGCCCCGTTCGCAGATTGGCCCGCCAATGCCCAAGCCCGGCAATGCCCTCGGCAAATGCCGCACGGCGAGCCTGCTCTTCGGCGACCTCCAAGGCCTCGGACATGGCGGTCTCAAGCGCCTTGCGCTCGGAGATGTCGCGCACCGTGGCGATAATCTCCAGAGGCTCGCCGGCCTCGTCGCGGGCCAGCCGGCAACAGGTCTCCACCCAGACGGGGTGACCCTCCTTGTGAAGGGCGCGGTACTGGACGGTACGTTCTTCGGCACCGGCGGCCATGTCCATCACCAGGGTGCCGATCAGGGGCCGGTCGGGTTCATAGATCAGGCTGCCGGGCTCGGCGGTGATCATCTCCTCAGGTTGGTAGCCCAGAAGGCGACCGATGGCCGGTGAGGCATAGCGGGTGGTGCCGTCGAGGCGGACCGAACAGATGATGTCGCCGACCCCGTCGGTCAGGCGCTTGTACTCCATTCGACCCGCTGCCATGCGCCGCAAGGCCTCGTTCTGGTCGGTGACATCCTGGAAGACGCCATAGAGCGCCTCCACGACGCCCGTGTCACCAAGGGTGCAGGCGGCGCGACAGACGACATCGCGCAGCTCACCATCGGGGCGACGGATGCGCAGTTCGCAGTCAAAGTTGCCGCCCGTCTGGATGGCCTCCCCAATCAGGCCGGTGATCGTCACCTGGTCGTCGGGATGATAAAAATCCACCGCCCCGTCATAGTCCGGGTCAAAGGTGTCGGGGGACACCCCGTGAATGCGATAGACCTCGTCGGACCAGGTCACATGGTTGGTGGCCACGACCAGGCGCCAGCGACCCACGCCTGACATCTGCTCGGCCATGTTCAGAAGCTGGTGCTTCTCCCCAAGCAGCCGCCGGGTGCGCCGCAACTCCAGCTCATCTACCACCAGATCAGCCAGGGTGCGCAGGCGCCGCAGATCATCCTTTGAGGGTGCGGGCCGGGCCTTGGTGTCGATCACGCAGAGGGTGCCAAGATTGTCTCCGTCGCTGCCCGTTAGCACGGCCCCGGCATAGAAGCGGAAGTGCGACTCACCGGTCACCAGCGGATTGGTGGCAAAGCGGGGATCGAGGCTGGCATCTTCCACCACCATGGTGGTGGAGGCCGCCTGCAGAATGGTGTGGTTGCAGAAGGCCCAGTGGCGGGGCGTTGCATCCAGTGACAACCCATGGCGGGACTTGAACCACTGGCGCTCGGCATCCACCAGGGACACCAAGGCTACCGGAGCATCGAACATGTCCGCCGCCAGTTCGGTCAACCGGTCGAAGGCCGGTTCGGCGGCGGTGTCGAGAATGGCGTAGCTGTCCAGCGCCTTCAGGCGCTTGGCTTCGGGTCCCGCCGTCATGTCTGCCTCGCAGGTCATCTGGAGCCGATAAGCCGGTCAGAAGGTGTCCATAAGGTTACTGCGCTGGCAGATGTTCCGGGGTGAGGAGTTCGGCTGGCTCGCCGCCCTGGCCCATCAGAAATCCCAGCACCTCGGCAACGGCCAGGAACAGGGTCTCTGGGACCTCGTCGCTGGTCTCTACCCTCGAGAGTGCCTCGGCCAGCAAGGGATCTGGGGGCAGGGGGACGCCGTGCTTCTTGGCTGCGCGAAGGATGGCGGCCCCTCGTCCGGTGCCGAGCAGAGCTAGAGACTGTGTCGCTTGCAGGTTGGGGGTCATGCCGACTGATCCAGGAGCCGCCCGGCTGCGGCGGTGACCTCGGGAGCCCGTCCGCTATGGATCGCCAGTTCCAGTTGCAGGCCCGCCGCAGCGAGGCGCTGCCGAAGGCGGCCCTGGGCGTCATCCAAGCCTCTGGCGATGGCGTCGCGGGCCACCCAAAGGCCGACGCGCACCCGATCCCCCTCCAAAGAAATCTGTGCATCGACGGCCCCCACCGGCTCGAAATCGACAGAGAAGCGCGCGCGCCAATGGGGCTGACGATCTCCATCACGGGCGCCATGCCACGGGTCGCGACTGATTTCGAACTGCGCCACCCCGGGCCCCTGGGGGGTCTGTAGGGCGGTTTCGAACATCCAGCGGGTGGGCTGGTCTGGGTGGTTTCGGTCGGGGCGGGACGCCAGTTGCAGCAGGTCCAGGTGGGCCAGGGCCCCTTGGGTCTCGGCGGCCAGGGCCTGGGCCACCACCTCGCCGCCGGCGGTCGCGGGCAGGCTGGGCATGGCGGCGGGCTGGGCCGAGGTTGGCGCTCCGCCATAGGGCGGGGGTGGGGTCGCCCCGGCCGGGCGGCGCTGGCCCGAGGGTCCCAGGGTCTGTCGCAGGACCAACAGGGCGGCTTTCAGATCTTCGCCAAGGGGTGACGCATCTGGGTGGCTGGCCAGCCGGGATTCCAGGAACAGACCCGATTGCTTCAGGGCCCGCTTGATCTCAGCGGCGCCGACCTTGGGATCCAGGGGGATCAGTTGGCTAAGCAGTTGCAGGGCTGCGGCACGGGCCTGCGGCGACAGGACTTGGGTCTGCAGGGCCTGACCCAGATCGGCCAGCAGCGGGGCCAGGCCGCTCTGGCGGGTCAGGGCTGATCGAAGGGCCTGGGCGACCGCCTGGCCCTCGGTCTGGGGCACGCGGGGGGGCAAGGCGGCTGGTGCCCGTGCGCCGGGTTGCGCCCGTCCAGGCCCTTCGACGAGGTGTCCGGGGGCCACTGCCTCGCCGGCCACCGCGCGCTGCATCTCCCGAAGCCGCTCACCCCCCACCACCTGGGTCACCGGGCGCACGGGATTGAGCGCTGGGACCAGCGCCGCGGACGGGATCGAGGAGAGCGGTGCGACCTTCATGGTCCGGCCTGGCTAGATGTGCCGAAGAGTCTAGGGGGCTTGGCGTGAAGCGGGTCTTAAGATTCGGCCGGCAGCCTGGCTTGGGTCAGGCCCCGGGTGTCATCTGATAGGTCAGGTAGCCGCGCTCCACCATCCGGCGCATGGCCTCATAGGCCTCGGCCAGTTCCTCATAGGCCACCCGCATCCCAGCCACGCGGGCCACGGGCTCGGGTCCTGGATTGGGGGTTTCGCTGAGGGCCAGGGCCGCCTTGACCCACTGGGCCCGAGCCATGGCCGCAGCCACGGCCAGCCGCTGGAACTTGCCATTGTCCACCTGGCCGAGGACGGCACCGATCACCTCGCGGTTGGAGGCAAAGGCCGTGTAGTCGATCTGCTCCAGCGCCCCGCGCAGTCGGCGCTGGGCCTGGGGATCTTCGTTTTCCTGCGGCTCGAAGTGATCGGTTGCGTGCCGGTAGAAGCTCGACGTGCGGGTTGCCATCTTGGCCTGCCCTCCCTGTTCACTCCCCAACAGTAGTCAGCTCAGCCTTCGAAGGCGTTAAGAGGTTGGGCTGAATCGGCGATCAACCTTGATGCATCTTATTGTTGTTTGAAAGTCAGTTGTTCAATCCAAAATGGCATGCTCAAGGTTCCCCATCAGTGGCCAGATGCCGCAAGAGGCAGATTGCCGCTGGGCCAGGGCAGGCACCCCCCCGCCTGTCCTGGCCACCCTTCAGATATCCCCTGGCGTCGGACGGCAGCTTGAGGCTTGCTGCTTCTAGGCAGCAGCAAGGGGGAATCGATCATGGTCGAAGCGGTCGCCAAGCGTCTAAGTCCTGGCTTCATCGTCGCCATCTGCTTCTTCATCGCCGCCCTGGAGGGCTACGACATCCAGGCCTTTGGTGTGTCGGCACCCCACCTGGCCCCCGACCTCGCCCTCAGTCCCGGCCAGATGGGCTGGGCCGGCAGCGCAGCCATGATCGGTCTGGTCATCGGGGCCCTTGCCGGAGGGTGGCTGGCCGACCGAAAGGGGCGAAGGCCCGTCCTGGCCCTCTCCGTGGCCGCCTTCGGCATATTTTCTGTGGCCACAGCCTTTGCCCACAACTTCGAGACCCTGACTCTGGCCAGGCTTGCCACCGGGGTTGGGTTTGGCGGGGCCATGCCCAACCTGATCGCCATCGCCACCGAGATCAGCAGCCCCGGCAAGCGGGCCATGACCACCACCAGCATGTTCTGCGGCTTGCCGGCCGGCGGTGCCGTGGTGGCTCTTCTGGCCAGCCAGGGTGGCCCGGCCCTCGACTGGCGCACCATCTTCCTGATCGGCGGCATCCTGCCCCTGCTGCTGACGCCGGTGATCCTGTGGTTGTTGCCGGAGACTCGACCAGAGGCTGATCATGTCGCCGATCATCGCTTGTCCCAGGGTCTGTTCGCCGACCAGCGCGCCGCGACGACCCTGCTGATCTGGCTGGTCTTCGGCTTGAACCTGCTGATCACCTACCTGCTGCTCAACTGGCTACCCACCCTGGTGGTGGCCAAGGGGTTCACCGCCGCCGAGGGGGCCACGGCCTCGCTCTATCTCAACGGGTTCAGCGTCGTGGGGGCCTTGATCCTGGGCTGGCTTGCCGACCGGATCGGCTTCCGATGGCCGCTGTTGGGCGTCTTCCTGGTCCTGGCTGTGGCCATGTATGGATTGGCGCAGTCCCAGACCCTGCCCTTCCTCTACGGGTTTGCGGGCATGGCCGGCTTTGCCGTGGTGGGCGGGCTCTATGTGCTCTACGCCCTGGCCCCGATCTATTACCCACCCCAGATCCGGGCCGCGGGGGCCGGTGCCGCCATCGCGGTGGGCCGGTTAGGGTCGATTGCTGGCCCCCTGATCGCAGGTCAGCTGCGGGGTGCCGGCTACAGCGCCGAGCAGGTTCTGGTCTCGATGGTGCCCGTCGTCCTATTGGGCGGTGCCGCCGTCCTGGCCCTGCTGACGCTGGGCAAGCCGCACGCCGAATAGGGATGGACCCTATAGGTCCCGGATTGCGCCCATGGCCGCACGTTTGACGGCATCGGGCAGGGTGGTGAACCAGGCCTGGGGCGACAGCCGCTCGGCAATTCTGGCCCGGCCATTCCGCGCCAAGCTCGCGGCCAGGCCTGGCTCGGCTC
>JANPAO010000350.1:0-9327 GCA_031429955.1 Phenylobacterium sp.
CCGACACCCAGCTCGGCTTGCTGGGGGGGCTCTATTTCGCCCTGCTCTACACCCTGCTGGGCATACCCATCGCCCGCCTGGCCGAGCGCTTCAACCGCGTCTCCATCATCTCGGCTGCCATCCTGATCTGGTCGGCCTTCACCGCCCTGTGCGGCACCGCCACCAGCTTTGCCCAACTGGCCGCCTATCGCTTCGGCGTCGGGTTCGGCGAGGCCGGCCTCTCCCCGCCCGCCCACTCCCTGATCAGCGACTATTTCGAGCCCAAGAAGCGGGCCACGGCCCTGTCCATCTACTCCTTTGGCATTCCCCTGGGCACCATGGTGGGTGCCGTGGCCGGCGGCTGGCTGGCCCAGAACTTCTCCTGGCGCATCGCCTTCCTGATCGTCGGCGCGCCCGGCATCGCCATCGCCATTGCCATGAAGCTGCTGATCAAGGAGCCGCCCCGCGGCCACTCCGAACCCGATCAGATGCCCACCTCGGCGGAGGATCTCAGCCCCGGGGCCCCCAAATTCTCCCTGCTGAGCGAATTCAAGGAACTGGCTGCGGTGGCCGGTACCCTGTTTGGCAAGTGGCCGGTCGCCAACATGGTGCTGGGCGTCACCATCGCCTCCTTCGGCTCCTATGGGTCAGGCCAGTTCGTGCCGCCCTACTTTACCCGCACCTTTGGCCTGGACTATGCCCAGGTGGGCCTCATCACCGGCATTGTCGGTGGCATCTCCTCGGGCATCGGCACCCTGCTGGGGGGCTACATTACCGACCGCATGAGCAAGCGGTCGCCCCGCTGGTATTCCCTGACCCCGGCCATCGGCCTGGCCATCGCTACGCCCATCTATATCGCGGCCTATATGCAGCCGTCGTGGCAGACCGCCGCCCTGATCCTGCTGATCCCGGGCATCTTCCACTACACCTATCTCGGCCCCACCTTCGGGGTGGTGCAGAACATGGTCTCGACGCGGCGCCGGGCCACAGCCACCGCCCTGCTGTTCTTCTTCCTGAACCTGATTGCGCTCGGGGGAGGCCCGCCCTTCACCGGCTGGATCATCGACCACTTTGCCCAGTTCAACTTCAACCACGGCGGGGCCCACACCACCCTGGGCTCGCTGCAGGCCATGCTGGCCGGCGACGGCGGCACCATCAGCTTTGCCACCGCCTGCCCGGGCGGCAAGGCGCCGGAGGGCGCGGACTTCGCCATGGTCGCCCAGTGCAAGGGCGCCCTGGTGGAGGCGACACGCTCGGGCGTCATCGTCTCCATCTGCTTCTATCTGTGGGCCGCCTTCCACTACCTGCTGGGTTCCTTTGGTCTCGCCAAGGCCCTGGCCAAGGCCCGCACCGACCGGGGCGAAGCTGCCTGATCACCTCCACAAAGGCGAAGAAATACAATCAATGCTGTCATCCCGGTTTTCGCCGCAGGCGGAAGACCGGGACCCATAGTCACCGATCTATCCGGCTTGCCCCGCGCCTATGGGTCCCGGACAAGCCCTGCGGGCTTTCCGGGATGACGGCGTTGTTTGTGTACATCCTTTCGCCCCTCACTGAGGGAGAGAAACGTCGCCTCCACGCGACAAAGCGCGGCCGGGCGAAGCCCCCTATGACCACGCCCACCCCAAGGCGTAGCTGTGCGGGGTGGCGAAAATCGGCGGTTGGGGCTATCCACCGCGCGTCGGGAGCGCGGCAGCCGGAAGTGGCCGCCGGTTCCGGCGACCGTCGCGCGACCACCAGAAATCGAGCCCGCCACATGATCCCCCGCTACGCCCGCAAGGAAGCCGCCGACATCTGGTCGCCCCAGAGCCGCTTCAAGATCATGTTCGAGATCGAGGCCCACGCCGCCGACAAGATGGCGCAGCTGGGGGTCATCCCCAAAGAGGCCGCCCAGACCATCTGGGAAAAGGGCCGCGACGTCCTTTGGGACGCCGACCGCATCGACGAGATCGAGCGCGAGGTGAAGCACGACGTCATTGCCTTCCTGACCCACGTCACTGAGATCGTCGGCCCCGAGGCCCGCTTCCTGCACCAGGGTATGACCTCCTCAGACGTCAATGACACCGCGCTCGCCGTCCAGCTCTGCCGCGCCACCGACCTGTTGCTGGAGGACGTCGACCTGGTGCTGGCGGCCCTGAAGCGCCGGGCCTTCGAGCACCGCCTGACCCCCACCGTCGGGCGCAGCCACGCCATCCACGCCGAGCCCACCACCTTTGGACTGAAGCTGGCCGGCCACTATGCCGAGTTCCAGCGCGCCAAGGAGCGGTTGGCCATGGCCAGGTTCGAGATCGCCACCTGCGCCATCTCCGGCGCCGTCGGCACCTTTGCCAATGTCGCCCCCGAGGTCGAAGTCCACGTCGCCGAGAAGCTGGGTCTGGCCGTGGAGCCGGTCTCCACCCAGGTCATCCCCCGGGATCGCCACGCCGCCTATTTCGCCGCC
Organism: Phenylobacterium sp.; assembly: GCA_031429955.1. Classification (GTDB taxonomy): domain Bacteria; phylum Pseudomonadota; class Alphaproteobacteria; order Caulobacterales; family Caulobacteraceae; genus Phenylobacterium. Next base: position 2,420 of record JANPAO010000350.1, read on the forward strand.
CTGGGCGTGGTGGCCTCCTCCATCGAGCGCCTGGCCACCGAGATCCGACACCTGCAACGCACCGAGGTGCTGGAGGCCGAGGAAGCCTTCGATCCGGGCCAGAAGGGCTCCAGCGCCATGCCCCACAAGCGCAACCCGATCCTGACGGAGAACCTCACCGGTCTCGCCCGCCTGATCCGCTCGGCCGTGGTCCCAGCCATGGAGAACGTCACCCTCTGGCATGAGCGCGACATCAGCCACTCCTCGGTGGAGCGCGGCATTGCGCCCGACGCCACCGTCCACCTGGACTTTGCCCTGCGCCGCCTGGCCGGGGTGGTGGAGCGGTTGGTGATCTATCCGGAGAACATGCTCAAGAACATGGATCGCCTCGGCGGCCTGGTTCACTCCCAGCGCGTCCTGCTGGCCCTGACCCAGAAGGGCGTGGCCCGGGAGGTCGCCTATGCCGCAGTGCAGGCTGCGGCCATGAAGGTCTGGCGTGGCGAGGGCAAGTTCATCGACCTGCTGCTGGCCGACGACCAGGTCACCCTGTCAGAGGCCGAGATCGCCGATCTGTTCGACCTCGGCTACCACTTCAAGAATATCGACGTGATCTTCGCCCGAGTGTTTGGCGTCGAGGCCATGGCCAAGGCGGCGGAATAGGTCTCAGGCCGCCCGGCCATCCACAAACCGCCGGACCTGCGGCTCCGTCGTCGTGTCCAGCTCCGCCGGTGTCCCGCGCCAGATGATCTGGCCGCCCGCCAGCATGGCGATCTCCTGGCCGATCCGCCGGGCCGAAGTCAGGTCGTGGGTGATGGATACCGCCGTACAGCCCAGCCTCTGCACCTGGTCAACGATCAGCTCGTTGATCACCGCAGCCGTAATGGGGTCCAGGCCGGTGGTGGGCTCGTCGAAGAACAGAACCTGGGGATCGGCGACGATGGCGCGGGCCAGCCCCACCCGCTTCTGCATCCCCCCCGACAGCTCGCCGGGATAGACCCCTGCCACCTCTGGGCCCAGCCGCACCCGCTCCAGGGCGGCCAGGGCCCGGCGGCGGGCGGCGGCGCGGGGCACGCCATCGGCGTGGATCAGGCGGAAGGCGACGTTTTCCCAGACGCTGAGGCTGTCGAACAGGGCCGCGCCCTGGAACAGCACCCCGCAACGGGCAAACAGCCGCCTCTGGGTCGCGCCCGCCAGCCCCGGCAGCGGCTTGCCGTCCAGCAGCACCCGCCCGGCGTCGGGGGCCATCAGTCCCAGCGCCAGCTTCACCAACACCGACTTGCCCTGACCCGACCCGCCGATGATCACCAGGGAGGTCCCGGTGGCCACCGACAGGTTCAGCCGCTCCAGCACCGGGGCCTGGTCAAACCGCTTGCTGACGCCGCGCCATTCCAGCTTGGGCGGGCTCATGGCGCGGTAAACAGGCTGGTGAGCAGATAGTCGCTGGCGAAGATCAGGATCGCCGCGCTCACCACCGCATGGGTGGTGGCCCGGCCCACCCCCCGCGCACCGCCGCTGGACCGATAGCCGTGATAGCAGCCCATCAGGGCCACGATAAATCCAAACACCATGGCCTTGATCAGGCCGGTGCCCACATCGCTCACCTGCAGAAAGTCCATCGTACTGCGGACATAGGCACTGGGGCTGAATCCCAGATAACCCACCGCCACCAGCCAGCCGCCGGCGATGCCGATGATGTCGGCCACCAGGGTCAGCAGCGGCAGGGTGATCACCGCCGCCGCCAGCCGGGGTGCCACCAGATGGCCGAAGGGATCGGTGGACAGGGTCTTCAGGGCATCGATCTGCTCGGTGGCCCGCATCGCCCCGATCTCGGCGGCAATGGTGGCCGAGACCCGGCCCGCCAGCATCAGGGCCGCCAGCACCGGCCCCAGCTCCCGGGTGATCCCCAGGGCCACGATCTGGGGCATGATCTGCTCGGCATTGAACCGCCCGCCGCCGGTATAGATGTTGAGCGCCAGGGCCGCCCCGGTGAACACCGCCGTCAGCCCCACCACCGGCAGGGAATAGAAGCCGATCGCCGCCAGTTGCCGCGCCACCTGGCCAGGAAACCACGGCCCCAGCACCACCGCCTGCAGGCCGCGCAGGCCAAACAGCGTCACCGCCCCCACCGTGCGGGTGGCCAGCAGGGCCAGCCGCCCCACCGCCGTCACCGGAGCCAGGGCCTGGGTCATCTCAGTTGGCGTCAGCGGGGGGCGCTGGCCGCACCGCCTGGCCGATCAGGCCAAACAGATCCACCGCCCCCTGGGTGTTCTCGATCTCACCGCCGGGCTTGAGGTTCTCACTCGCCCCGCCGGCCCCGATGGCCACTCGGGTCTCCCCCAGCAGGCCGTCGGTGGTGATCTTGGCCGTGGAGTCAGCCGGCAACATCACCCCGGCATCAATCCGCATGGCCACCTTGGCCAGGAAGGTCTGCGGGTCCAGGCTGACGCGCTCCACCGTGCCCACCTTCACACCGGCCACGCTGACATCGGCACCGGCCGCCAGGCCGCCGACATCGCCGAACTTGGCGCTGAGCCCATAGCCCCCCGGCGCCCGTCCGATCCCACCGACGCTCAGCCCATAGACCAGGAAGGCCGCGGCCAGCCCCAGCACCACCAGCCCCACCAGGGTTTCAGCCCATTGCCCGCGCACCTGCCCCCTAGCCTCCGGATCTGGCATTGCGTTGAAGCTGGGCGATCAGCACGTCGATATTGCCCCCGGCATTGTCGATGGTGGCGACAAAGTCCTGCCTCTGGGTGATAGCCAGCCACACCCCGCTGATCTGCACATCCACCAGCTTCCAGGCGCTGCCACCCCCCAGCACCCGCCAGGCCACCGGCACCGTATCTCGCCGCCCGGTCACCACCGAACTCACCACCACATCGCCCGGCACCCGCACGGTCGAGCCGCTGACCTTCAGGGTGTCACCTTGGAACTGGGTGATCCGGCTCTGATAGACGCTCTGCAGATAGGTGCGAAACACACTGGTAAACGCCGCCCTCTGAGGGGGCGTGATGGTCCGGGCATACTTGCCCAGGACGAAGTTGCTGATCTTCGGCACATCGGCGATCTCATCCACCAAGCTGGCAAACACCGCGCTCTTGCGAGCCGCCGTCACATTGCGGTCGGCCAGCAGGGTCAGCACCTTCTGAGCCTCGATCGCCACGAACTGCTCGGCCTGCGGGTCTCCGCGTTGCGCACCGGCCTGTCCCCAGGCCTGAGTCCCAAGACCGGCCAGGCCCACGGCCAGACCCAGGCGGACCAGCAGATCACGGCGGTTTTGGCTCTGGGGCAAGTTGCGGCTCATGGCTAATAGATCGGTTCAACAGTCGCGAGATTACGGTCTGGCGGTGTCAGCAGGACGACACCCTCGTTGGGTATATTGAAGTCCGGCAAGTCCTCTGTCACGCCCGTGGCCTGCGCAACCACCGCGGCCCGGGCCTGCAGATAGGCCGACTGCAGCGTCACATAGGGGTCGGTGGCCTGAGCCTCCAGGGCCTGCAGGGCCGGCTCGGCCTGGGCCCGGGAATCCAGGGCCACCGCCCCGGCCCGCCCCAGGCCAAAGTCACTGTCCAGCCCCCCGGCCACCAGCGAAACCGGATCGGTAAGTGCGTCCACCACCCGCCCCAGGCCATCGCGCACATTCGACGGCCCCAGCAGCGGCACAAACAGATAGGGACCCGGCCCCACCCCATAGCGCCCGAGGGTCTGGCCAAAATCGGCCGGCTCGCGGTCCAGACCGGCCCTCCCCGCCACGTCAAACAGCCCCAGCACGCCGACCGTCGAATTGATCACGAACCGCGCCCCGGCCTTGGCCGCCCGCTTGGGGTGGCCCTGCAGCCCCGCATTGATCAGGGTCGAGGGCTCCCGCAGATTGTCCAGCACCCGGCCCAGGCCCCGCTGCACCGGCCCCGGCATCACCGCCCGATAGACCCGCGCCACCGGCCCCACCACCAGCCGGTCCAGCCCGCGATTGAGGCCATAGGAGGCCCGATTGAAGCCCCGCCAGGGGTCTTGTGGCGGGGTGACCAGGGGCGCAGCTTCCAGGCTCGCAGCCTGCGTGGCCGCCGTCTCCACCGTGACCGCCACCGCCTCTGGCGGCGTCAGGTTCTCGGTCCAGGCCACGCTTCCCATGGACAGGGCAGCCGCCAGCCCCAGCACAACCGCCAGGGTCCTGCCCGCCTTTGGCGCAGCAACAAGCGGAGGTCGGCGCGACATCACCCGATCCCGCCGCCAGCACCTGTCGCGCCGAGCCGCCACATCATTTCGCCACGCCTATCCACAGCGCCCCCCAGCACCGTAAAAACCTAGTCCAGCCTTTGGGTTCTGCGAACCCCCTTCGCGTCACGGATGTGTTTTCGCTCGCCCCCGGCGCGCGCGTCATCCCGGTTTTCGCCCCAGGCGGAAGACCGGGACCCTCCATCCACGACGCCCCGGGCTATTCCAGATGCTCCACCTCTGGGGGAGCTGGCGGCCCGTAGGGCCGTCTGAGGGGGACTTTGACCCTCGTTTGGGGCCCAACCTGTCGCCTGCGCGCTGCGCGCTGGGGGAGGATCTGATCACGCAGTTGCGCGCCTTAAGCCAAGGGCGACACCCCCCACCCTCAATTCCGAGGGACCACATAGCGTATCCTCTTATCGGGTATTCCCGGGCTGAACTTCCGGATGACCACATCGAACACCTCACTGTCCTCTCCATCCTCATCCTCACCACCCTCGGGCTCGGCCCGCCGTTCGGCGGCCTCTGCAAGGTCCGCCCTCACCCCATAGCGCTTGGGCGCCAGGCGCGAGGCCTGCCACCGCAGGGCATCGATCCGCACCTTGGCCAGATAGGCCCCTTCGCGGTCGGCCGCCTCGGCGATCTCCCAGACCTGGTCGAACCGCCGGTGGCCCTGCCACACCCGGGCCTGTCCATAGGCCTCCAGAAAGTCGGCATGGCGGTGCAGCCAGCCATAGACCGTGGTCTCGCCGGGCAGGCCCTCCAGGTCGCAGGCCTGCCGCAGGCTCATGCCACAGGCCAGCCGCTCACAGATCAAACGACCCACCGCCGGGCAATAGCCGTCCCGCCGCCCACCCCGGGGCCGATGCCGCCCCGCCACCAGGGCCGCCCTCATCCGCGCGCCAAAGCCCGGCCGCGACCGACGCCAGACCCGCACCGTGTCCCGGCTGGGCATGTCCGGGTCGCGACAGACCTCCATCAGGCTCTCGCCCGCCGCCAGCCTCTGACAGATCACCGCCCCCAGGGCCTCACTGAACCGCCGCCAGGGCCGGGGTCCCGGCGACGACACCACCACGGCCCCGGCCTCCGTCGCCACCAGCGGCGGCGACCAATCCCCAACCTCATCATCCATGCCAAATCCTCACGCCGAACCGCGCCTGACCCTCAAAATTCCCAAGAAAACCGCCACCCTCGCCCCTCAAGGCGCAGAGCCGACCGATGGCAAGACTGTGCCACAAAACCGCGCAGAAAGGCGATTATATACTTTGCAAACCAGATGATCTGAGCTACAAGATTCCTACAAGGAATCAAGCTCATGTCCGTTCTCGCCCGCCCCTACTTCCACGATGAACAAGCCGCCTTTGACCTGGTGGAAGCGACCATCTGGCCGCAGGGTCCGGTGTGCCCCAAGTGCGGTGGTTTCGAGCGCATCACGGCCATCAAGCCGAACCCTGAGAAGCGCGTCCGCTACGGCCTCAAGAAGTGCGGCCAGTGCAAGAGCCAGTTCACGGTTCGCATGGGCACGATCTTCGAGGAGTCCAAGCTCCCCCTGACGAAGTGGCTACAGGCGATCTTCCTGATGACCGCCAGCAAGAAGGGCGTGAGCAGCCACCAGCTGCACCGCACGCTGGAGATCACCTACAAGACGGCGTGGTTTCTCTCCCACCGTATCCGCGAGGCCATGCGTACCGGCGACCTGGCCCCCTTCGGCCCCGGCGGCGGTATCGTGGAAGCCGACGAGACTTTCATCGGCGTTGAGCCCGGCGAACCTAAGGCCAAGCGCGGCGGCAATCACAAGATGAAGGTTCTCACCCTCGTTGACCGCAGCACGGGCCGCGCCAAGTCCACCGTTCTGGACTTCATCAGCGCCAAGGCCATCGGTGAGATTGTCGTCACCAACCTCTCTAAAGAGGCGGTCCTGATGACCGACGAAGCCCGCCATTACGTGAAGCTGGGCGAGCAGTTCGCCGGTCACGGCCACACCAATCACGGCGCCGGCGAATACGTCTCCCGCTTTAATCCCCGCGTCCACACGAACACGGTCGAAGGCTTCTTCTCCATCTTCAAGCGCGGGATGAAGGGCGTCTATCAGCACGCTTCCAAGAAACACCTGCACCGCTATCTGGCGGAGTTCGACTTCCGCTATTCGAACCGTGCGGCGCTGGGTGTGGATGACACCGCCCGCGCCTTGACGGCGCTGCAAGGCGCGGGCGGCAAGCGGCTCACCTATAGATCAGCTGGTGAGCGGGCCTAAGCGCCCGCCAAAGCCCAAGCGGCGCATTCGCTCTCGCTGGAACACGAAAGCGCATAGGACGCGAAAACGCGATTCTCTTCAATGACTTACAAGGTCTTGATTTTTTAGGAGGATTCGCTTATTATGATGGTAATCCAGCTACGGCTGGAGGGAGAACGTGTAGCGCGTTCGGGTGGGGGCTTTAGGCCCCCATTTCCGTTTTAGGGCAGCAACTTCAATCCCCAGCCGTCGATGACGCCCGTCTGCGGGTGCCGGGCTAACCGGTGCTGGATCAGGAGGTCTACTAGGCTTTGCCCGTAGGTCTTTGGAGGCGGCGCTCCGAGAGACTTCGTTCGCATGTATGCGAGCGTGGGATGAGCGAGGGAGTCTGCAAGCTGAATCCCGGCAATATCGTCGTCCTTCAGCGCGAACTTTAGTTCGCCGGACGACAGCCGCTGCTGGATGACCGTCGTGGATTGGT
>JANPAO010000351.1:0-4007 GCA_031429955.1 Phenylobacterium sp.
GGCCTCACTTTTCAGCGACCACGCAGAGGAGCGTCTTTTCATGATGAAGCTTTATTCCGGCGATCTCAGTCCCTATTCGGCCCGCGTGCGCATGCAGATCTACGCCAAGGGCATCACCGACATCGCCCTTGAGCGGCCAGCTCACTTCGGCACGCCGCAGTTCCGCCAGGAATTTCCCATTGGCCGGATCCCGGTGCTCGACATCGACGGCGACATGATGCCGGAGTCTGAGGTGATCGCCGAGTATCTGGAGCAGATCTATCCGACTCCCTCACTGCTCGGGGCGACCCCTCGCGAGACGGCTCATATCCGCACGGTCGCCCGCGTCGGCGACATCTACATCATGAACAACATGTTCATGCTCTCGGGTCAGGCCCGCGCCGCTACCCGGAACGAGGGCGTGCGCGACCTGCTGGCCGGTCAGGTGGTTCGCAATATCAAGGCCCTGGATAAGATGATCGGCACCGACGGGTTTGCCTGCTGCGGTCGGATCACCATGGCCGACTGCGCCCTGGTGCCTGGCCTGTTCATGGTGGAGAACGTGCTCGCCTCCACCGGCGTGGACAATCCGATCCCGGCCAATGCCAATGTCGCGGCCTATTGGGCGGCGATCCAGACCAATGAGCATGCGGCCAGGACCCTGGTGGAACTGCACCGGGGCCTGGAGGAGCGTCGGGAGATGATCCGCAACGGCACCTTCGACAAGCTGATGGCCAAGGCCGCCGCCGCCATGGCCGCAGCCGAGGCGTCCTGAGGGCCAGGCGGATCCCGGAATGCCGGCGCGCCAGTCACCGCGCGCCGGCCAGGATGGCTCGGGTCAGGAACTCTGCCTGGGCCTCGCCGTCGGACCAGGGATAGGCTGAGACGGTGATCTGGCTGTGAGCCACGCCGATCAGGGCGCTGAGGAGGGCCTCGTAGGCCAGCGTCAGCCGAGCGGGTGCCGCGCCGGTCGCGCTCAGGGCCTCGGCGAAGAGCTGGTATCGGGCCAGGATGTCGCCGCCCTCCACGAAGGTTCCCACCTCGCCCTGGGTGACGCCATGGGTCATGAACACCATCCGGTAGCGGTCGGGGTGATCGAGCCAGTAGCGGACATAGGCGCGTGCCAGGGCGACGAGGCGGTCCTCCGGGTTGGGGATGCCTTGGCTCTGGCGGTCCAGATCATCGAATAGACCGGCCAGGAAGCCTGCCCATATCAGCCGCAGGATGTCGGCCTTGCTGTCGAAATAGGCATAGAGGGTCATGGGCGCGCAGCCGGCCTCCTTGGCCAGGCGGCGCATAGAGACGGCGGCAAAGCCCTCTGTCTGGAACAGGCGCTCGGCCACCACGGCAATCCGTTTACGGCCCGACAGGATGTCGGCGGGTGCAAGGCTTGGGCGGCCTCGGCGGGAAGGGGGCGGGGTTTCGGTCACGTTCCGCAGGCTAGGGCGCTTGCCTTCTTCCGCCAAGAAAAATAAAAAGCACGCGTTCTAAATAATTAGGTGATCCATGACCGACGCTGCCTTGCCCACCCGGACCGACCGTGTGCTGCTGTTACGCGTGGTTCTGGCCGCCGCCGGGGCCTTCATCCTGTTGACCGGCGTCAATGTGGGGTTGGGGGGGATCGCGACCCTGGGGCTACAGGGGCCGCGGGACTTCTTTGCTGTGACCGATCCCACCGCCTTTGCCGCTCAGGACAGCCATGTGCGGTTCTTCGGCGGTCTGTGGCTGGCGGTCGGGCTGGTGTTTGCGGCCGGTGCCGTGCGGCCGCGAGCCCTGCGCTCAGGCCTGCTGCTGTGCTGCGGCCTGATCTTTGTGGGGGGACTGGCGCGATTCAGCGCCCTGCAGCCGCAGGTGATGTTCGGGCCGCACCTGGCCGGATCGGTGGCTGCGGAGCTGGTGGGCATGCCGCTGCTGGCCCTGTGGCTGGCTCGGCTTAAGAGTTAGGTGGTCATCCGCCCGATCAGGCCCGCGAGTCGTGACACGGCATCGTCGATCTGCTCGACCGTGGGCATGGAATAGCTGAGCCGGATGGCATTGGCGGCGGGGACCTCGGCGAAGAAGGGCTCGCCGGGCACGAAGGCGACGCGCTCCTCGATCAGGGACCGCTCCAGCAAGACCTTGCCGTCCAGACCTGGCGGCAGCCAGACCCACACGAACATGCCGCCCTGGGGTTTGGACCAGGTCACACCCTGCGGCATGTGGCGGGCCAGGGCGGCCAGGGTGGCCTTGGCCTTGGCGCCATAGGCATTGCGCAGGGCGCTGAGGTGCTGCTCGTAGCCCTCCGACACCGCCTGGTGGGCGGCCATCTGGTTGACCGTGGAGACATGAAGGTCGCAGCCTTGCTTCAGCAGGACCAGCTTCTCGATAACCGCCTTGGGCCCGCAGGCCCAACCGATCCGCAGGGCCGGGGAGATGGTCTTGGAAAAGGTGCCGCAGAACAGGGTGCGGGCGTTCTCGATGGAGCCAGAGCGGGCGATGTCGAGACTGAGCAGGGTGGGCAGGGCTTCGCCTTCGAAGCGCAGCTCGCGATAGGCGGCATCCTCGATCACCGTCATGTCGCAGCGGTCGGCCAGGTCCAGCAGGGCTTGCCGCTCGGCCAGGCTGAGGCTCTCGCCGGTGGGATTGGCAAAGTCAGGCACGAAATAGGCCAGGCCGCCGGCCGCGCGGGCCTCGTCCACCGGGGCCTCGCCCCTCAGCCCCCCCTGGGGCAGGTCGAGATAGTCGGGCTGATAGGCGTTGAAGGCCTGGAGCGCGCCGAGATAGGTGGGCCGCGCCACCAGCACGGTGTCGCCCGGGGTCAGGAACAGCTTGCCCAGCAGGTCCAGGGCCTGCTGCGAGCCTGCGGTAATGATAATGTTGTGCTCGTCGCAGGCCACCCCGTTCAACGCCATGCGTTCGGCAATCCAACGACGCAGGGCCAGATAGCCCTCGCTGACGGAGTATTGCAGGGCCTGGCGGGCCAGGGTGGGATCAGACAGGGCCTGGTGGTAGCCGGCCTGGATGCGGGCCACCGGGAACAGGTCGGGGTCGGGGATGCCGCCGGCGAAGGACAGGATGTCGGGCTGATCCAGCAGCTTCAGCAGCTCGCGGATCTCATTGGCGCGGACGCGGGTCATGCGCTGGGAATAGCGCGCGGACCAGTCGGGGGAGGACGATGTCATGGTCATGATCTCATAGTCACCGAGGCGAAGGCCTCCTGGAACCGCGTCGGGACGCGGTGTCTGCCTGATCGGTTCAGGGGCGCTATACGAGACGAAGGGTCATGATCTGGCTCTAGCGCCGGCGGCGCGGATTGCAAACGGTGGTGAGGCCCCGGACCCCTCCTGCGGCCGTCCGGGAACCGAAGGTCCTAGTTCTTAGAGGGGATGATCACCTGCATGGCCTCGTAGCCCTTCACGAAGTTGGAGGGCACGCGCTTGGGCTCCTCCAGAACCTGAATGGTGGGGAAGCGCTTGAGGATCTCTTCCCAGAGGATCTTCAGTTGCAGTTCGGCCAGGCGATTGCCCACGCAGCGGTGGATGCCAAAGCCGAAGGACAGGTGCTGGCGGGGGCGTTCGCGGTCGATGATATAGGCGTTGGGGTTGTCGATCACGGTCTCGTCGCGGTTGCCCGAGGCGTACCACATGATGACCTTGTCGCCCTTCTTCATCTGCTTGCCGCCGAACTCGGTGTCGCGGGTGACCGTGCGACGCATGTGGGCCAGGGGGGTCTGCCAGCGAATGGTCTCCGACACCATGGAGGGCACCAGGCCAGGATTGTCCCGCAGCTTCTGGTACTGGTCGGGGTTCTGATTCAGGGCCAGGACCGAGCCGGTCATGGAATTTCGGGTGGTGTCGTTGCCGCCGACGATCAGCAGGATCAGGTTACCCAGATACTCCATGCGATCCATGTTCTTGGTGGCCTCGCCATGGGCCAGCATGGAGATCAGATCGCCCTTGGGCGGGGCGTTGACCCGCTCTTCCCAGAGCCGGGAGAAGTAGTCGACGCACTCAAACAGCTCCATCTTGCGTTCGGCATCGACGATCTCG
>JANPAO010000352.1:0-6044 GCA_031429955.1 Phenylobacterium sp.
CGGCGGGCTTGGTCTTGGCCGTCAGGATCACGCCGGAGGTATCGCGGTCCAGCCGATGGATCAGGCGCGGCCTGGCCTTACCGGGCTTGGCAAAGGCCCAGAGCATTTCATCGAGGGTATGGACCTGGCCCCGACCGCCCTGGCTGGAGAGGCCGGCGGGCTTGTTGAGGGCAAGGATGTGGGGATCTTCATAGATCACCAGGCTGCGGACCAGGGCCACCTCCTGCGCGGTCAGGACCACGGGGGCGGCTTCCCGCTTGGGCGCCGGTTTCATGTCCCGCCCCGCTCGGCCCGGATCGCCGCCCAGCGCGCCAGACGTTCCTTGACCCGGGCCTCAGCCCCCTGATCCTTGGGGTGATAGAAGCTGGGTCGCGCCATGCCGTCGGGGAAATAGTTCTGACCCGAGACGCCGCCCTCGACATCGTGGTCATAGGCATAGCCCTTGCCGTAGCCGAGATCCTTCATCAGCTTGGTGGGCGCATTGCGGATGTGGGCCGGCGGCATCAGGGAGCCAGTCTCCTTGGCCGAGACGATGGCGGCCTTATAGGCGGCATAGACCGAGTTAGACTTGGGGGCTGCGGCCAGGTGAACCACCAGCTGCGCCAGGGCCAGGTCGCCCTCCGGTGATCCCAGGAAATCGTAGGTGTCCTTGGCGGCATTGGCCAGGACCAGGGACATGGGATCGGCCTCGCCAATGTCCTCCATAGCCGCGCGGATCAGTCGGCGCGCGATAAACAGCGGGTCCTCACCCCCGGTCAGCATCCGGGCCAGCCAATAGAGGGCGGCGTCGGGATCAGATCCCCGGATCGATTTGTGCAGGGCCGAGATGAGGTTGTAGTGCTCCTCCCGATCCTTGTCATAGGCCGGGCTTCGCTTCTGAAGAATCTGCCCCAAATCTTTGATTGACAAGAGTTTTGAGGTGCCGATGTTAAACAGGTTCTCAGCCAGGGTCAGCAGATAGCGGCCGTCGCCATCGGCCATCGCGGTCAGGGCCTTCCGGGCGTCGGGAGCCAGCATCAGGGACTTGCCCTCCTGGACCTCAGCCTTTGCCAGCAGGGTCTCCAGGGCTTCGTCATCCAGGCGTTTCAGCACATAGACCTGGGCGCGCGACAGCAATGCCCCGTTCAGCTCAAAGGATGGATTCTCGGTGGTGGCCCCCACCAGGGTGACGATCCCCTCCTCCACGAAGGGCAGAAATCCGTCCTGTTGAGCGCGGTTGAAGCGGTTGATCTCATCGACAAACAGCAGAGTCGACTGGCCGGCGGAACGCCGCATCTTGGCGGCCTCGAAGGCCTTCTTCAGGTCCGCAACGCCGGAGAACACCGCCGAGAGCTGCTGGAACTCATAGCCCGCCGCCTTGGCCAGCAACCGGGCGATGGTGGTCTTGCCGGTGCCGGGCGGCCCCCAGAGGATCATGGACGACAGCCGCCGGGCCTGGGCCATTCGGCCGATGGGTCCCTCGGGACCTAGCAGGTGATCCTGGCCCACCACCTCGGCGAGAGTTTGCGGCCGCAGGCGGTCGGCCAGCGGCGATGGGGCATGGGGCGTCAGACCCGCAGCTTCAAAGAGGTCGGCCATGCGGTGGGTATAGCCATCCAGGTCACTGATGGGGAGTGCCAGTCGGAGTCGCGTGGTGGTGAGGCCGCAAGCTGGTGACAGGAAAGCCAACACCCCCTCAGCCAGTGAGGGCAGCCCGTTCCCCAACGGGGCTCATCTGGGTTGCCAGATCCTCCCCCAGGCCGCAGGCCGATGTGGGGGAGGTGGCTCGGACCAAAGGTCCGGGACGGAGGGGGATCGCCGTAGGCGACACCTTCATCGCAATCAAGAGTCCCAAGTCCCCCTCAGTCGGCCCTACGGGCCGCCAGCTCCCCCAGAGGGGGCGCATCTGGATTCGGCCAGGGCGTCGTGACAGTTATGGAGCACGGCATGTGAGATGCCTTGCTCCGTCTCCCATCCACGCCCCGGGAAAACCCTCAGGTCCGGAAGTTGGCCGAGATCTCCTGGCCGCCTCGAACAATGGTCACCTGCCACTGGCCGCCGTCAGATCCCACCACGGCGGTCAGGTCCCGCACAGTGCTGATCTCCCGCCCATTGACCCGGCGGATCAGGTCGCCTGGCCGCAGACCGGCGTTCATGGCAAAGCCCCGGGTCATCTTGGTGACCATCACACCGCGCCCGGCAAAGGGATCGATCCCCAATTCGTCAGCCACCGCCGGTGACAGGTTGACCACGGTGGCCCCGTCGAAGGGATTGCGACCGGAGATCGCCCGCTCATCCCGGGCCGGGAGGGCCGGCGGGGCCTCGGCCCTCAGCGACAGGGTCAGGTTGGTGCCGGCGCGACGCACGCCGAGCTTCAGGGACTGGCCAGGGCGGCTGGAGCCCAGGGCGTAGGTGACCGCCGCAGGATCGGCTACGGCCTTGCCGTCCACCGACAGGATAACGTCCTCGGGCTTCAGGCCGGCGCGGGCGGCCGGGCCCTCGGGCCAGAGCTCGGCCACCAGGGCTCCGGACGGCAGGGACATCCCAAGGCTGTGGGCGATGTCGCTGGTGACCGGCTGGGTCTTGGCTCCGAGCCAGGGCCGCACCACCACCTGGCCGCCGCCGGCGGCGGTCTCGACGATGCGCTTGACCATGGCACCGGGGATCGCGAACCCGACGCCGGAAGAGGAACCTGATCGCGACAGGATGAAGCTGTTCACCCCGATCAGGTCCCCGTCCATGTCGATCAGGGCCCCTCCGGAATTGCCCGGATTGATCGCCGCATCGGTCTGAATGTAGGCGTTGGCCGCGTCGCCATTGGGGTCGGCGGTGCGGTTCAGGGCCGAGATGATGCCGTTGGTGACGGTCTGGCCCACCCCGAAGGGGTCGCCGATCGCCAGCACCAAGTCGCCCACCTGGGCCTCGCCCGTATCGTCGATGGGCAGGACCGGCAGGCGCTCAGCCCCGATATCGATCTTCAGGACGGCGAGATCGGTGCGCGGATCGGCCAGCAGCACCTTGGCGGGAAACTCGCGGCGGTCGGCCAGGGCCACGGTGATCTCCTGGCCGCCCTGCACCACGTGATTGTTGGTGATGATGATCCCGTCGGCGCGCACGATCACGCCTGAGCCCAGGGAGCCCTCGACGCGCTCGCGGGGCGCACCCATGCCGAACATCTGCCAGAAAGGATCGGCCTGCTGGCGAACGAGGCGCTTGGAGGAGATGTTGACCACCGCCGGCGCGGCGCGACGCACGACGGGAGCAAAGGACATCTTCATGGTCATGGAATCGCCTGGCGCGGCCCGCGTCGGCTGGGCTAGGGGCGGGATCTGGGCCTTGGATTTGGCCGAGGGATCCGAACAGGCCGCCAGCAGGGCCAGGACGGGGATCAGGACGCGATGGGCGCGCATAGGCTCTCCAAGCGGGGAAACAGGGCTGGATTCTGACGAGGATCCTGGCGCAATGATGGCGGGCAACTAGCTTTCCGTCTCGCGCTTTGGCGCGTCGCGGGCAAACACCAGGGTCAGGACCCAGGCTAGCAGGGTCAGAACCGCACCACAGAGGATGGTGATACCTGACCAGCCGGGTTCGCGACCTGCGGCCACCGCCAGGGCGAAGATCTGGGTAAAGGCGATGGGGCCAAACAGGCCGGTCAGGCTGCCGACACTCATCATCGCCCCCTGGAGGCGACCCTGTTCGTCGGGTTCGACCTTGGAGGTCATCATGGCCTGCAGGGCGGGGCCAGCGATATTGGCCAGGGCCATGGGGATATTGGCAATCCAGAACCAGACCCCGGTGGGCGACAGGCCCACCGCAAGATAGCCCAGAGTCTGGGCGCCGAGCCCGGCGATCAGAACCTTGCGCTCCCCCAGCCAGGTCACCGCGCGCCCGGTCAGTTGGCTGGTGATGACGATGTTCACCGCCCCCAGCACACTGCAGAAGATCCCCAACGCCATCGGGTCCCAGTCGTAACGATAGGCGGTGTAGAGCACGAAGACGCTGTTCATGGCGTGCATGGCAAACCACAGCAGCAACAGGATCAGGGCCAGGATCGGCAGGCCGGGCCGCGACACGATCAGGCTAAGGGAGCCAATGGGATTGGCGCTGGCCCAGCGCAGAGGTGCCCGGCGATCAGCCGGCAGCGACTCTGGCAAGACGATCAGGCCGTAGAGACCATTGGCCAGGGCCACGGCGGCGGCGGCCCAGAACGGCGCGCGCGGGTCCACCGCCCCCAGCAGGCCCCCGATGGCCGGGCCCAGGATCACCCCGGTCCAGGCCGCGGCATTCAGCCAGCCATAGCTCTTGGCCCGCTCATCCTCCGGGGTGATGTCGGCGACATAGGCCATGGCGGCCCCCTGAGCGCCTGCCGTCAGGCCGCACAGCACCCGACCCAGCAGCAGCCAGCCGAGGGTGGGGGCGAGCGCCATGATCGCCAGATCGATGGACAGGCCGAAGATCGAGATCAGAATCACCGGCCTGCGCCCGAACCGGTCCGACAACATGCCGATCACCGGGGCGGCGAAGAACTGGGCCACCGACCAGGCAGCCACCAGTACCCCGACCCAGCGGGCGGCCGACGACACCTGGCCACCCACCAGTTCCTCCACCAGGCGCGGCAGGACCGGGAAGACCATGGTGTGGCTGACCACGTCCAGGCTGATGGTGATGGCGATGAAGCCGAGACCCGCACGGCTGGCCCCAGGTCGGGCCGTTTGGAGATCAGGGGACGCAGGCATGGGCATCTCAGGTCGGGGCGACCGAAGCCGCCCTCACGAAAACAGACTGATGATCGGAAAAGTCGGGCTGGCCGACCGCCGCACTCAGATCCTCATCGCCCTGTCCGCCCCTATATTGATGTCAAGCCTAGGCCCCATGCCGGCCCAAGGCTAGGCCCTTTTACGCCGTCGCCGGCACGGACTTTGGCGCATGGCCGACCCGATAGGCCAGGAGAAAGGCCGCGACCATCAAGGCGCCTGCGAAGATGATCGGCAGGCCCGGTGCATGCAGGGTGGAGTCGTGGCTCACCACCCAGGCGAAGGACAGGTTGAAGATGATCGGACCGATGACCGAGGATATCCCCTGGAGGCCCTGGTTGGCCCCTTGAAGCTGCCCCTGCTCGCTGGGGCCCACGCGCCGGGTCATCAGGCCCTGCAGGCCAGGACCGGTGAAGTTGATCAGGGCGAAGATCGGGGCCACGGCCACATAAGCCCAGCCAGTGGGCGCTAGTCCATAGAGGAAGAAGCCCACCGCACCCCCCAGCGTGCCCAACAACAGGGCCCCACGCTCTCCGATCTTGGCCACCACAGGACCCACCAGCAGGGTCTGAACCAGGATGCCCAGGAAGCCGGTGAACATCAGGGTCAGGCCGATGATGTCGCTGCCCCAATTGTAGCGGTAGCCGCCGTAGAGAACGAAGATCGACGGCAGCACGGTGTGGGCCAGTTGGAACAGGAAGTTGACCATGCTGAGCGGCAGCAGGTCGCCCCTCGCCCGCAGGAAGGACAGGGAGCCGATGGGGTTGGCCTTGCGCCAGTCGAAGCTCTTGGTGCGGTTCTCCAGGACCAGGGACTCCGGCAGCACGAAGTAACCGTAGAGGAAGTTGACCGCCGTCAGGGCCGCCGCCACCAGGAAAGGGAGCCGCAGGGCAAAGTCGCCCAGGATGCTGGTCATATAGGGGCCGGCCAGGAAGCCGCCGAACGCCGGGCCGATCAGGAAGCCAAAGCCGGTCGCATTGTCGATCTGACGGCATTGCAGCCGCGCGATCCCAGAGAAAATCCCCCGAAAAGGCAATGTGTCCCCATCCCACGGGCGAGGTATGCGCCAGCAATTCGTCGGGCACGTCCTCGCCGATCGAGCGCAAATGCGCAACGGCATCGGCGATGTAGGTTGAGTTCCAATACACGATTGCAGCAATGACAAGGTTCAACCCTGATGCGCGGAACTGCTGCGCCTCGTGCGAGCGGTCAGCGATGCGGCCCTGCTTGAACGTGCAGATTGCCTGCGTGAGGAAGTGGCGCTGCTCGGATTTGTTGAGGCCTGCCTGACAGCGGCGGCGCAGCGCCGGA
>JANPAO010000353.1:0-1955 GCA_031429955.1 Phenylobacterium sp.
CGCCTCACTGTCATCGACCCATCTGGCTATACTCTCCTGGGTAAAGGGTCGCGGCAGATCATAGATCGGATCAGACACTCGGGGGTCCGCCAGCAGAGTCAGCAAGCCTTCGACGTGCTCGGGTCCCGCCACCAATCGACCCGGCGCGGCGCGCACAGCCGCGCGGATGGCGGCCTCCTCGTCAGGGGTCGCGGTCAGAACCGTTTTTGGCGGCGCGCTCATGGCGCTATTCTCCCAGGCTCCCGCAGGAACGCAATGTCATGGCCGTGTCACCAGACTATCTGGACTATGTGCTTGAGCAGCTTGCTCCCCTAGGCGGCATCACCCATCGCAGGATGTTTGGCGGCGTGGGCTTGTCGCGCCACGACCTGTTCTTTGGCCTGATCGCGGAGGACAACCTCTATTTGAAGGTCGATGCGATCAACCGCGCCGAATTCCAGGCGGCGGGCTGTGAGGCCTTTCGCCCCTTCGGTGGCGACAAGCCGATGAGCTACCAGAGCCTGCCCCCGGACGCCCTAGAGGACCCCGCCGCCCTCGCAGACTGGGTCGGCAAGGCGATTGAGGCGGCCCTTCGCGCCAAGGCTCCCAAGTCCAAGGCGCGGAGGGGTTAGGGCCGCTACCCGATGACCACCCCCGGCGGCGGGGCCGAATCGGCTGGCACGAAGAAGTCGGGCATCAACCGCGTCGTCGGATCGACCCGATACTTGTCGAAGTCTCGCTCGCCCTGCGCGTAGAGGAAGCTGTCGTCGATCAGGAAGTTGCCGCTGAACTCTCGCGCCGGCTTTTCGAAGATGGCGTGGGCGGCGTCGGCCATGATCTCGACCGTGCGGCAGGACTTCATGCCCTCCTCGCCCGCCAAGGCGAACTTGATGGCGGCCGTGGCGATGCCCGTGCGCGGCCACAGCGCGTTGAAGGCAATGCCATCGGCCTTGAACTCCGCCGCCATGCCCAGGACGCACATGCTCATGCCGAACTTGGCCATCGAATAGGCGGTGTGGCCCTCGAACCAGCGGGGGCTCATGTCCAGCGGCGGCGACAGCATCAGGACGTGAGGATTGGCGGCGTTCTTCAGGTGCGGGATGCAGGCCTTCGAGGTCAGGAAGGTCCCGCGGGCATTGACCTGATTCATCAGGTCATAGCGCTTCATGTCGGTCTGCAGGGTGCCGGTGAGCTGGATGGCCGAGGCATTGTTGACGCAGATGTCGATGCCGCCAAAGGCCGCCACGGTCTTCTCCACCGCCTCATAGACGCTGGCCTCGTCACGGACGTCGACGATCAGGGGCAGAGCCTTGCCGCCTGCCGCCTCGATCTCCTGGGCGGCGGAATAGATGGTGCCGGGCAGATGCTTGTGGGGCTCGGAGGTCTTGGCCGCGATGGCGACATTGGCCCCATCTCGCGCCGCACGTAGGGCGATGGCCAGGCCGATGCCGCGACTGGCACCGGTGACGAAGAGGGTCTTGCCGGCGAGGCTCATAGTTTCACTCCAGTGGTCTGTTCCGAAAGGACCCAGAGGCGCTCGGCACCTTCAGGATCAATGGCGTAGGGCATGACCCCGGACATGGGCTCCTCGCCCCAAGGTAGGGCCTGGGCGAGATTTTCCAGGTAGAGACCGCCGACGCCCTCAAGCTCCTCACCAAGGGCTGCCCACACACTGGTGGAGGCGCCTTGGGCCGGGGTCTTAAACCCTTTGGCGACATTGCCGGCCCCGTCCATCCAGCCCATGGCGATCATCTCCTCGCGGGGCAGGTGCCGTTGCAGGGGTGTCATGATGCCCCCCGGCATGACCGCGTTGGCCGTCACACCCAAGTCAGCGAAGCGGGCATTGAACCCGATAGCGAAAAGCGAATTGGCGGTCTTGGACTGACCGTAGGACTCCCACTTCTCATAGGGCCGGGTGCGATAGTGGGGGTCGTCCCTATTGATCCCGCTGCGGCGGTGACCATTGGAGGACAGCG
>JANPAO010000354.1:0-13144 GCA_031429955.1 Phenylobacterium sp.
CGCCGCCTGAGTCCGGCCCCGACGCCCCGGCCGGCTTTCCGGGGCAATCCTTTGCGCCGGATGCCGATCGCCCCGACTTCGATGACGCGGATTTCGAAGCCGCCGACGGCTTTGCCCCCATCGGTGAAACAGACTCTAGCGACGACCAGACCTACAACGCGCCCTTTGGCTCCAACACGGTCGCGGCATCACCGGAAGCTGATCGTCCGCTCTCAACCCGCGAGGTCATCGAGCAAGCCCGGGCTGCGGCCCGGGCTGCGGCCCAGAACGACGGCAAGGGCAAACGCGCCAAGCCTGTGAAGGAAAAGAAGACCAAGGCAGAGAAGCCGGCTCGTGAACCTGGGACCTCCCTCTTTGCCAATTTTGGGGCTCGCCCCAAGCGCAGGGCCGGCTCCTCGCTGCAGACGGCCGTGCTGGTTGTCGGGGGCGCGGCATGCTTGAGTTTGGCCACGGCCGGCTTCGTACTTATGGATGGCAAACCCGGCGGTGCGCCGCCTAAGCGGGTCGCCGACGCCATCGCGGCTCTCAACAGCGCCAAGACCGGAGAGATCATGTCGGCCGAGGCCGATACCACCCCCTTCGGGTCCGCACCTCGTGTCGCGATCGCCTTGTCACCGCAACCCATTGTGCCGGGCACCCCGCCGCAGGTGGATCTGGCGCAGAGGTTCTCTGATGCAGCCAAGGCTGTGGAGGCCAAGAGACCTGGGGGATTGGACCAGCTCAAGGCCGTGGCCGCCCAGGGCCATGCCCCCGCGCAGTTTTACCTCGCCAAACTCTATGAGAATGGCAATGGCGGTCTGAAACGCGATCTCGTGGAGGCTCGCCGTTGGACCGAGCGGGCGGCTGAGGGCGGAGATCCCAAGGCCATGCACAACCTGGCCATCGCCTATATCTCAGGCGCAGGCGGCCCGAAGAACTCCACCACGGCTGCCCAATGGTTCCGCCGCGCGGCTGACCTTGGTTTGGTGGACAGCCAGTACAACCTGGCTGCCCTATACGAGCGCGGTCTTGGGGTCGGCCAGAATGCGGCCGAGTCCTACAAGTGGTATCTGGTGGCCGCTCGGACCGGCGATGGCGAGGCCAGGGCCAGTGCCCAGCGCGTTGCTGCAGGTCTGACGCCGGATGCAAGGACGGTGGCTGAGCGCACGGCTGCGGCCTTCCGTGCGACCCAGCCCAATCCCTCGGCGACAACCCCGCCTGCGGCCATAAGCGCCTCGGCTTCCCCCAGTGTGGTGACGGCGCAGCGGGCGCTGTCGCGCCTGGGCTACTACCAAGGGCCCACCGATGGCGGTGCCTCGGGCGCGCTGAAGCTGGCGGTGGCGGCCTATCAGCGCGATCAGGGCATGGCCCCAACCGGGGACCTCGATCCGACGACGATTTCCAGGCTTTCCGTCTTCACCCGTTGACGGCACTCGCGCCATAAGGGGCGATCGTGGACCTGTATCTTCCCATCGCCGAAGTGTCCGTGAACGCCCCATTGCTGGTGGCCTTGGGCGCGCTTGTCGGGTTCATTTCCGGGCTCTTTGGCATCGGCGGCGGATTCCTGATGACCCCGATTCTGGTGTTCATGGGCATTCCACCCGCTGTCGCCGTCGCCAGTATGGCCAATCATGTGGCAGCGTCTTCGACCTCCAGCGTCATTGCCTATACCCGAAAGCGGGCGGTGGATTTCCGGATGGGCGGTGTGTTGGCGGCCGGCGGGGCGGTGGGCTCGGTGCTGGGGGTGGAGATCTTCCGCTGGCTGCGGCTGTTGGGTCAGGCGGACCTCGTTGTGGCGCTGTCCTACCTGATCTTCCTCGGGGTCATTGGCGGGTTGATGCTGCTGGAGTCGGTTCAAGCCATTCAGCGACGGCGGCGTGGACAGCCGCCCAAGCCGCACACCGACCGGCGACCGCCCTGGCTCTACGGTCTACCCCTGAAGATGCGGTTTCCTCGTTCGCGTCTCTATATCAGCGTCATCCCTCCGATCCTTCTGGGGGTCTTTGTGGGCCTGTTGTCGGCGGTCATGGGGGTGGGCGGCGGCTTCATCCTAGTGCCAGCCATGGTCTATGTGTTGCGGATGCCAGCCAGCGTGGTGGTGGGCACAAGCCTGTTTCAGATCATTGTCACCACCTCCCTCACCGGCGTACTGCAGGCAGGCCGCAACCAGACGGTCGACATCGTCCTGGCCACCCTGCTGCTGGTAGGCGGGGTCTTGGGGGCCCAACTCGGGGCCAAGGCCTCATCCAGATTCCGCGCTGAGGAGCTTCGGGCCCTGCTGGCCTTGATCGTGCTCTTCGTCGGGCTGAGGATGGGACTTGGCCTGTTCTTTACCCCCGATGAAGCCTTTGTCCTGATGACGGGAGCCGGCTGATGGCCCTGGACATCCCCGTCCCCGCTGCCCTGCCCATGGCCCCGTCGCCTGCCGCGATCTCGGCGGCCCTGACCGACACGCAGGTGCGGGTGACCTCTGGGTTTCATGGCGCGAGGATTGTGCTCTACGGCGCGGTCTTTGATCCCACCACCAAACCCAGCGACGTGGTGGTCATTGTCAGAGGCCCCGACCAGCCGATCCGCATTGCCCGCAAGACCCGGGTGGCGGGCATGTGGATCAACAGCCGCCCGGTGGTGTTTCACGGCGCACCGGGCTTCTACATGACCGCCTCGACCCGTCCGCTCGACCAGATCGCCGCCTTTGGCACCCTACGCCGGTTGGGGGCGGGGATTGACCACCTTGCCATCAATGCACCCTTCGAGGCTCGGACCGAGACGCGCTATGGCGTTCGCGACGTCGTGGTCAGCCGTCTGGGCAGTGACTATCTCGACTGGCGCCGTGCGGTGGTGCGCCTGAAGGAGGCGGTCGGGCTCTATGATGCCAATGAGCGGGGGGTGGTCTTCGTGGACCGGGGCCTGTTCAAGGCGGAAATCGACCTGCCGACCGAAGCCCCCATCGGCAGCTATGAAGCCCAGATCATTCTCTTCCAGGACGGCCAGCCGGTATCGCGAAAGGTTCGGACCCTGACGGTGGAAAAGGCGGGGATCGAGCGGACACTTTACCTATTCGCCCATCAGAGCCCATGGTTGTACGGTCTGGTCTCGATGGTCTTTGCCCTGGGAGCCGGGTGGGCGGCGTCGGTCGCGTTCCGGAGGAGCTGATTGCCGATGGATGAAGAGGTCCCGGCGCCCGCGCCCATGTGGATACTGGCCCTGGTCGGCCTCTCGGCCTTCCCGGTATCGGCCGGCGTCTATGCCTATGGACCGCCAGACCTGTCGGCGCGCGCCCTGGACGTGCTGCTGGCCTGGTCCACCATCATGCTGGGGTTCCTGGGGGGAATTCGCTGGGGGCTGGAGAGCGGCCAGGGGACCCCGCGCTGGACCTGGTTGGCGGGATCCATCCTGGCCCCAATGGCGGGGTTTGGACTGCTGATGGCGCGTGGCACCCTTGAGCTATCCTGGATCATCACCGGCCTGATGGCGGCCTTCATCCTGCAATGGCTGTTTGACCAGGCCACGCCCGATGCCCCGGCTCGCTATCCGCGGCTGATGACCACCATGACCCTTGGGGCCTCGGTGTCCCTGGCCATGGCTCTGGAGCAGGCCCTGAAAATGTGACGGGCCTTCAGTCCCCTACCACCGAACGCCAACCGATGGCGTGGACCCGACCGGCTCCCAAGGCCCCGCAAAGGGGTGCGCGGGAAAACAGGCCATCGAAGGCCGGGTCGCGAACATTCAGACCCCCCGCATAGGCCCCAAAGGCCGGCACCACCAGGCGGTGGCCATCGGTAACGAAGCACCGCCGGCGCACACTGCCGCGCGAGGCCGTGATCCGGGCGCAGGGGTGAAGATGTCCGGCCACCTCACCGGGCTGGAAGCCAGCCCTCGGCTCGTGCCGCAAGATAAGGCTCGCCACGGTCAGCTCATCGGCGACCTCGCCAGGCAGGGCCTGGGGGCCATCGGCATCGTGATTGCCGATCACCCAGATCAGGCGGGTCTGGGTCGCCAAGGCGCGCAGGTGATCGCCATCGTCGCTCGACAGGCGGTCCTCTGACCGTCGGTCATGGAAGGTGTCCCCCAGCAGGACCACGGCGTCGGGTCGGGTGGCGCTCACCTCGGCGGCGAGGCGGGCCAGGGTGTCGCGGGTGTCATAGGGTGGCAGCATCTGGCCGCGCGCGGCATAGGCGCTGCCCTTTTCCAAATGCAGGTCGGCCACCACCAACAAGCGCGGGGCCTCGATCCACAGGGCCCCGCTGGATCGCAGAGTGATTTCCGTGCCAGCCAGGGTCGTGCTTAGGCCACCACAGGGGCTTGCGGTCCAGGGGTAGACGTGACGCGCCAGGGCCGTCACGCGAGGGCCTCGGCTATCAGATCGGCCTGAGCCTCGGCCAGGATCAGGTCTCCGGCCTGGCCAGGGGTGCGTTCCTTGCCGATCTCCAACAGGATCGGCACCGAGAAGGGTGACAGATGGTCCAGGGCGGCATGGCGGATGCGCCCCTTGATGCGGCTGAGGAGTTGCCCCAGGCGCGCCACGTCCACCAGCCCGGTGGCGGCATCTTCCCGAGCGCACCGCAGCAGCAGGTGGTCGGGTTGGTGCCGGCGCAGGACGTCATAGATCAGGTCGGTGGAGAAGGTCACCTGGCGTCCGGACTTCTGATGCTCGCCGGGAAATCGGCGTTCGATCAGGCCCGAGATGATCGCACAGCCCTTGAAGGCGCGCTTCATCATGAAGCTTTCGGCCAGCCAGGCTTCCAGGTCGTCCCCCAGCATGTCCTGGGCAAACAGGTCCGCATAGTCGAGCTGGTCCAGGGGGTTCAGCGCCCAGACGGCGACAGCATAGTCATTGCAGACAAAGCCCAGAGGGGCGGCACCCATCCGCTCCAGCCGCCGCGTCAACAGCATGGCCAAGGTGGTGTGGGCCAGCCGCCCCTCGAAGGGATAGCAGACCAGGAAATGGCGTTTGCCCCTGGGAAAGGTCTCCAGCAGCAGTTCCTGCTCGGTGACGATCAGGGAGCGGGCCTTCTGAATCTCCAGCCACTCCCGCACGTCGTGGGGCAGGACCTGCCAGTGGTCCTCGTCGAACATCAGCTCGCGCACCCGCTTGGCCAGGAAGGTGGAGAGCGCGAACTTCGAGCCGCCCCAGGAGGGCATTTTCGGGTCCTTGCCCATGGCTGGGCGCACCAGGACATCCAGGCCGGTGACCGCCACCAGCGACCAGACCTGGCCAGCAAAGACGAAGGTGTCGCCGGGCTCCAGCATCTCCACATAGCCCTCCTCCACCTCGCCGATCTTGCGACCCCCCTGCAGCCGCTTGCCCATGGCGATCCGCACCGCCAGGACGGCGGGCGACAGGATGGCCCCGACATTCATGCGGTGGCGTTGGGCGGTGGCTGGGTCGCGCACCCGCCACAGGCCGTCCTGGCCCTTCACGATCCGGCGGAACCGGTCATAGGTCTTCAGGGCGTAGCCGCCGGTGGAGACGAAATCGACCACCTGCTCGAAGTCTTCCCAGGTGAGGTCGCGATAGGGGCCCGCGCAGACCAGCTCGTCATAGAGCGCCACCAGATCAAAGGGCTCGGAACAGGCGCAACCCATGATGTGCTGGGCCAGCACATCCAAGGCCCCGGTCCTGGCCAGGTCCCCGTCGAACCGGTTCTCCGCGATGGCCTCGCGGGCGGCCTGGCACTCCAGCATCTCAAAGCGGTTGGCCGGCACAAACAGGGCGCGGCTGGGTTCGTCCAGCCGGTGATTGGCCCGCCCGATCCGCTGCACCATGCGGCTAGCCCCCTTGGGCGACGCCAGTTGGATCACCAGGTCCACGTCGCCCCAGTCGATGCCCAGGTCGAGGGTGGAGGTACAGACCACGGCGCGCAGTTCGCCCCGTGCCATCGCCGCCTCCACCTTGCGCCGCTGTTCGGGTGCCAGACTGCCGTGGTGTAGGGCTATGGGCAGGCTGTCATCGTTCAGCTTCCACAATTCTTGGAACGCGAACTCGGCCTGGAACCGGGTGTTGACGAAGACCAGGGCCGTGCGCGCCTGCTGGATCGCAGCATAGACCTCCGGCATGGCGTGCTGGGCGGTATGGCCAGCCCAGGGCACACGGCCCTCCGCCAGCAGCATGTCGACGATGGGTGCCGCGCCACCTGGTCCACGCACTAGGTCCACCGCATTCTCCGTTTCCGGCGAGGTGCTGCCCAGCCACCGCTGGATGACAGCCGGATCGTCCACCGTCGCCGACAGACCGACCCGTCGCATGTTCGGCGAAAAGATCTGCAAACGCGCCAGGGCCAGAGCCAGCAGATCGCCACGCTTGGAGGCGTGGATCGCATGGATCTCGTCGACGATGACGCAGGCGAGGTCCTCAAAAAAGAGTCTCGCCCCGTCCCAGGCGCAGAACAGGGCCAACTGTTCGGGCGTGGTCAGCAGGATGTCGGGGGGCTTGATCCGCTGGCGTTGCTTGCGAGAAATCCCTGTGTCGCCGGTCCGGCTTTCGGCGACGATGGGCAAACCCATTTGCAGGATGGGCGCCATCAGGTTGCGCTCGACGTCCACCGCCAGGGCCTTCAAGGGAGAGATATAGAGGGTGTGCAGTCCCCTTGCCGTATTGGCCGGAGGACGCTCTGACAGCTCGATCAGGCTGGGCAGAAAGCCTGCCAGGGTTTTGCCGCCGCCGGTGGGGGCAATGAGCAGAGCGTCCCGCCCAGACCGCGCCTTCTCGATCATCTCCAACTGGTGGCCGCGCGCGCTCCAGCCACGGGCCGCAAACCAGGCCGCAAACCGGGGGGGCAGGAGAGCAGGGGCGGCACCGAGGGTCTCAGCCATCCCTCCGCCTATAGCATGTTCCCTTTCCGTTTCACCCGGAAAGACGACCGCCGGTCAGGGCACATCGGCGCGCGCGCCACTGAGCTGGGGCACATAGAGCCCGGTGGCGAACTTCGCCGCCAGGCCTTCGACCCGGATGCGGGCACCGTAGCGGGCGCAGGGGTCGGGCTTTTCCACAGCTCGGGTCTTGGCGCGCTTGGGTGACAAGGTCTTGGCGGCTTCGTCGGCAAAGGGTTCGGCAAACTGAAGGGCGTCGCCGATCCGGCTAAGTGAGGGGTCGTCGGTGCCCACGGCCATGGCCTCGCGGGTCCAGGTCATGGCCGCCAACTGCCGGCCGTCGGGTGCCACCATCTCCGCCTCCATCCCAGGACCTCCCAGAGTCCCGGGTGCTCGCAGGCCCAGAGGACCCGGAATGAAGAAGCTGCCCGCAGCCGAGGCCGCTGAGCTGACCCGACCGGTCGGACGCGCATGGCTGATGATCGCGCGGATCTGGGCGTCAGAGGGGGTCGCTGTGGTGATCTGGTAGCGCTTGGAAACCTCGAAACAGAGCTGCGCGTCGATCTCGCGCAGCAGGGCGGTTCGTTCCTCCGGCGCCAACCAGGCGGTGGCCTCGTTCTCGGCCACGATCGTCGGAGCGATCGCCACGCGCCGCACAAGGGCCAGCCCAGCTTCGTCACGGCGCTCGGAGACACTGGCCCGTGACGTACCCGATCTCTCCGCCAGGCCGTCATAGGTTGAGAGCAGCCCTGTGGGTTTGGTGGCCGTGCTGCAGGCGGCCAGGGCCAGGAGGGGGATAAGGGCCAGCAGCTTCATTTGGGGCTTTCGAGGGGGTTGGTCGTCGCAGAGATACGCACTTGGCTGGGCAAAAGACGCGCTGCGGCCCGCGTCTTTGCCGACATGCGGCCAAGGCAGGCCACCAAAGGTTCAGATTGTGGGGGGCTCATCCTGAACGGTGATGATCACGGCGCCGCGCTTGCGGCCGGTGTCGACGTAGCGGTGAGCCTCGACCGTCTCCACCAAGGGATAGGCACGGTCGACAACCGGCTTGATCTTCCCCGCGCTCACCAAGTCGCAGACCGCCGTCAGGTCCTCACGGCTGGTTCCGGACATTCCGCAAATCGCCCTGCGACCGCCCCATATCGATGTCCACAGGCTCTGCAGGATCGTCCCCAAGCCCATCACCAGAAACAGGTGGCGTCCTTTCGGTGCCAGGACCCGCTTGCAGCGTGAGAAGATGGTGGCGCCGACCGTGTCGAAAATCAGGTCATAGGTCTCCCCCCGCCGGGTGAAGTCTTCCTGGCTGTAGTCGATGACAAGGTCGGCCCCCAAAGATTTGACGAGGCCAAGATTGGCGGTGCTGCAGACCGCCGTGACATGGGCACCGAATACCTTGGCCAGTTGGACGGCGAAGACGCCCACGCTTCCGGAGGCCCCGTAGATCAGAACCCTTTCTCCCGCACCTAGGCGACCGAAGTCGCGCAGGAACACCAGGGCAGATAGGGCACCAAAGGGGATGGCGGCGGCCTGTTGGTGGGTCAGGTCTGCGGGCCGGGTGATGATGGCCCCGTTCTGCGGCACGAGCAGATACTCGGCATTGGCACCGTGGAGCGTGATGCCAAACACCGGCTGGCCCGGCTGAAATCCGGTCACCTCACGCCCGAATGTCACGACCTGCCCGGAGAATTCCATTCCAAGAATGGGATTGCGAGGGCGAAAGATACCAAGCATCAGGCGCATGGGGACCCAGAAAATCCCCGCATCGACGAAGCCCCGCATCCGAACGTCGCCGGAGGTCACCGACGAGGTCATCACGCGCACCAGCACCTCATTGGCGGCCGGCACCGGACGCGGCACCCTGCGCAGGCCAAGCACGTTTGGCGGTCCATAGGCGCGATGGACGATAGCTCTCATTTCCGGGACGGCTCGCATCGGTGTCCTTCCAGCGCCGCTGCGGACAGCGGCCCATTCTCGTGTCGGGAGGACGGATATATCTATTCAAATTCAGATATGAATTGCCGAGTTATGCACAATATATATGCGTTGGCGCATGAATTGGCCAAACGTGAGTTTTGACTGGAACGCAGCACGGGCCTTTCTCGCCACGGTCGAGGAGGGCTCATTGGCCGCAGCGGCCCGGGCCCTGGGGGCGACCCAGCCGACCCTCGGCCGCCAGGTCGCGGCCCTTGAGCGTGAGCTGGGGGTGACATTGTTCCAGCGGGTCGGGCGGGGTTTGACCCTGACCGCCAGCGGCCTGGAGCTTGTCGATCAGGTCCGCGCGATGGCCGAGGCTGCGAGCCAGGTGGCCCTGATCGCGTCGGGCCAGTCTCAAACCATTGAGGGGCTGGTCCGGATCAGCGCCAGCGAGGTGGTGGCTGCCCTGCAGTTGCCGCCGATCCTGGCCAAGTTGCGCGACATTGCGCCCGGGGTTGAGGTCGAAATCGTCGCCTCCAACCTCGTCAGCGACCTGAGACGACGGGAGGCCGACATTGCAATCCGTCACTTCCGACCGACCGAGCCGGACCTGATTGCCCGCAAGCTGACCGAGATTGCTGCTTGGCTCTATGCGACGCCGGCCTATCTGCAGCGGATCGGTCGCCTCGACACCCTGGCCGATCTGTCCCGGGCCACCTTTGTCTGATTTGCCAACTCGGCTCGCCTGATGGACGGGTTGAACGGCGTGGGGCTCAGCCTGAAGCCCGCCAATTTCAGCCTGATTTCCGAGAGTGAACTGGTGCGTTGGGAGTTGGTCAAACAGGGCCTGGCTATCGGGGTCATCACCGAGGATATTGGTGACCAGGAGCCAGCCGTCCAGCGTGTCATGCCTGACATGCCCCCCATCATGGTGCCGTTCTGGCTCACCACGCACCGCGAACTGCATACCAGCCGGCGTATCCGCCTGGTTTTCGATCTCTTGGCGGCGGAGTTGGTGGCCTAAGCTTGGCTGGCCTTAGGCCCGCGCCGGATTTTCCAGTCGCGACGCCCAGTAGTCGGCATCGAAGCTTGGGTCGCCCGTCAGGTGGCGCCAGAGCTTGATCCGGTTGACGAACTCCAACCGCCCGGTGTCCTGCTCGAACCAGGGTTCGGGCGTCATCAGGATCGATTCCACGGTCTGGGGTTGCGGAGTTTTCACATAGAAGATCGGGCGGGCCGCGGGCTCGGAGGGCAGGGTCGTCATGTCCCACTGGCGCACCTGCGGGACGCTGGGGTTCATTCGGATCTTGAACATGGTCCGGGTACGGTCGGCGTGATTGACCCCACCCCCATGCCAGACCCCATTGTGCAGAAACAGCAGGGTGCCCGCCTCGCAGACCATGTGCTGTTGACCCAGGATGTTCTGGTAGCGCCCCAGGGCCACCTCGCTGACCTTGCGCAGGTGCGTACCGGGGATGAACCGGGTCCCCCCCATCTCGCGGGTGACCTTGTGGGGATAGTACATGATCTGCAGGTCAAAGCCGTTTGACGGATCGACGGTGGAGTCCTGGTGGGTGTGCTGGGAGACGTTCTCCCCGCCGCCGGCTTCATAATAGGCCGGGGGAAAGGTC
Organism: Phenylobacterium sp.; assembly: GCA_031429955.1. Classification (GTDB taxonomy): domain Bacteria; phylum Pseudomonadota; class Alphaproteobacteria; order Caulobacterales; family Caulobacteraceae; genus Phenylobacterium. The sequence goes on from JANPAO010000354.1 coordinate 10,338, forward strand.
ACGTGCAGGAAGTGATGATCGAAGATCGGGTCGGGCCCCACCAGGCTCTGGATCGCCCCGCGCACCAGCGGCAGGTCCAGCAGCCGCTGGATCGCCGATCCTTGGGGATAGGTGGCGGCGAGCGGTGTTCCAGCCGGAACCTCGGGTATCTGGGCCTGGGCCAAGAGTTCGCCAAAGGCCCGGCGGACCTTGCGGCCGGGCTCGGGTTCGGAGACCTCGCCCATCTCGGCCAGGAACTGGTCATTGATCTCCGGCGGCACGACGCCGTCGAACCGCAACACGCCGCGGGCCACGAACTCGGCCATCTTCAGCGAATCCAACAGCATAGGTTTCTCGCTCATGCCGGGGTCTCCACCAATTGTTCGAAGAAGAATTCGTACTTCAGATAGGCCAGATCAAATTCCTCGCCCCGGGCGTGGGGCAGGATCTGTGAGGCCTGGAACAGGCGCCAGCCATCCCTGAGCGCGTCGGCTCCTGTGCGATAGGGGGCCACGTCATTGTCACCGGCCATGGGACGGGTCGCCCCAGTGCCATCATAGACCGCCCAGCCCACCACCGGCGCATCCAGGGCCGAGTTGGCGAGATAGAGAACCAGCACCTTCTGGCGTGTCATTTGGTCTCCCGGAAGTTCGGATCGCGCGTCGGCTTTCAACCATCATGGTCTAAGGCTGACGGCCTGCAAATAGGTCGCGCGACGGCGAAACCGGAAATGGTCTCGACGTGGTCACGCTCCGGGCACCGTTCCCGTTCCGTCTCCATCGCATTCAAGCTAGGATCGAGGTGTGAACGTGCTCGTCTCCAATCTCGACCTGGCCTCGGCCCTGGTGGTCCTGCCCGGCCCGCGTGCGGCTGTGGCCGACGTGGCCGGTGTGCTGGCGATCCGGGCACAAGATGCCCGCGAACTCTTTGAGCGGGGTCCGGTTCTGGTGGCCCATGCCGGCATGACGGCCAAGCGTCTGGGGGTGCGGGCGCCTGGCCGTTCGACGGGGCTGTTTGATGCCCTGGAGCTGTTTGCCTTTGTCCGTCCGGCCCGCTTTTGCGCGCCCTCTGCCGCTGGGCTGGCCCTGGCGCTCGGCCTGCCCGAACCCAAGGGGGCCATCGCCCAGGCGCTCGTGCTGCGAGAGGCCTGTCAGACCCTGTTGTCGGAGCTGGCCCTGACGCCTGAGCCCTCCCGCGAGGAGGCGTTGGCCATTGCAGAGACCTTGGCTCGGGCCGGCTGGTCCTGGGGGACCGCAGTGATTGGAGCCTTACGGGCCGCGCCGGTGGGTAATGCCTTTCGGGGTTCGGGCCTGGACGTCTGGACCAGGGTGTCGGAGTGGGAAGATCAGGCCCCGGCTGGCGAGCCGGGGTCACGATCCATTGCCCCTGAAGCCGCCGCGCAGCGTCTTGCCGACCTGCTGCGTCAGGCAGGTCTCGATGAGGCGCGCCCGACCCAGGCCGAGTTCGCCGCCGAGGCGGCCTTCGCCTTCCAGCCCCGCGATAAGGAGGGCGAGCCCCGCATGATGCTGGCTGAGGCCGGGACCGGTGTCGGCAAGACCCTGGGCTATCTGGCGCCGGCCTCGCTGTGGGCCGAGGCCAACGGGCCGGCGGTCTGGATTTCCACCTATACCCGTGCCCTTCAGCGTCAGATCGAGCGCGAGAGCCACGCCCTCTATCCTGATCCCAAGGTGCGGGCCAGGAAGGCCGTGGTTCGCAAGGGGCGGGAAAACTATCTCTGCCTGCTGAACCTGCAGGACCAGACCAACTCCGCTCAACTCGGCGGCGCGGACCTGGTGGGTCTGGCCCTGACGGCCAGGTGGGTTCGCGCCACCCGCGACGGCGACATGACCGGGGGCGATTTCCCGGCCTGGCTTCCGACCCTGTTTGCCGTGCCTCCGGTGGCCCAGGCCAGTGCCGCCAATCTGGTGGATCGACGCGGGGAGTGCATCCATGCCGGCTGTGCCCACTATCGCGCCTGCTTTGTGGAAAAGGCGGTGCGGGGTTCGCGGCGGGCCGACATCGTCATCGCCAACCATGCCCTGGTCCTGACCCAGGCGGCCTTTGACGGCGCGCGGGCTGCCCGAGGCTCCAAGGCCGACGGGGAGACTACCCAACTCAAGCGGATCGTCTTTGACGAAGGCCACCATCTGTTCGATGCGGCCGATGCGGCCTTTGCTGCCGCGCTCTCAGGAGCTGAGGCCGCTGAGCTTCGCCGCTGGATCCGGGGACCGGAGGGTCGAGGCCGGCGTGGACGGGGCCTGGAGGCGCGCCTGATGGAGGTGCTCGGCGACCGTGACGATGCCAAGCGGGCCCTGGTGGATGCCACCCGAGCCGCGGCAATCTTGCCGGGCGAAGGCTGGTCAGGTCGCATCGCCCCCCCCAATGGCGAGGTGAACCCGCTGGGGCCGGTGGAGCATTTCCTGGTGGCGGTGATCGAGCAGCTTCGCGCCCGCTCGGCCCCCTCGGAGGTCGGAATGGAGTGCTCAGCCCGCCCGGCCCTGGACCTGGTGCGTGAGACGGCGCGGGCTGCGGCCTCTGGGATCGCCGCCATCGAAGCACCGCTGCTGGCCCTAGCCCGAACCTTGGAGGACGTGCTGGACGATGAGGCCGCGGTCCTGCCGCCCAGTGATCGGGCGCGCATTGAAGGGGCGCTGCGGGGACTGGATCGCCGCGCCCGCATGACCCTGCCGGCCTGGCGCTCTATGCTGCGAGCAATCGATGAGGACGCTGAGGACGACCCCGACTTCGTCGATTGGTTTGACGCCACCTTCCTCTATGGCCGGGTGGTGGACGCCGCCTGCCGCCGCAACTGGGTCGATCCCACGGAG
>JANPAO010000355.1:0-10863 GCA_031429955.1 Phenylobacterium sp.
GGCCTCGGCTATGGCGGGTTCAGGCCAGGTCAGCCGGTGCAATCCCTGGAGGCGTCCCTGACCAGGGCCTCAGACGCCTCACCCGGCGCCGACGGGCGGGTGCGGGTCGGTGCTGAGCCGGGCAAGGCCTTCGACTACTCCGGCGGAGGGTATGCCCTGTTGCAACTGATCATCGAGGAGGTCTCGGGTCAGCCGTTCAACAGCTACATGACCCAGGCGGTGTTTGCGCCCTTAGGGATGACCCGCTCGACCTATGTCCTGGCGGATTCGCCCACCAATCTCGCCGAGTTCTACGACACCGACGGGAGCCGGGCGATCCACTACCGCTTCACCGCTGTGGCGGCGGCGTCGCTCTATACGACAGCCGCCGACATGGCCCGGCTGATCGCCGCCTATCGACCCGGCCCCAAGGGAGAGCCCATCGGGCGCGGGGTGCTGAAGCCCATGACGCTGGTGGCCATGCGGACGCCGGAGGCCCAGCAGTATGGGGTCGATGTCTGGGGTCTGGGGACCATGCTCTACGCCCCCAACAATGCCGACAGCTTCATCATCGGCCACGACGGCAACAATGCGCCGGCGATCAATACCGCGGTCCGCCTAGACCCGGCGACTGGGGATGGCATCGTGATCCTGGAAACCGGCAACAAGCTGCTGGCCACTGAGGTCGCCGGACAATGGGTGTTCTGGGCGACCCATCATGTGGATTTCCTGACGGTGCTGATGGAGCTCAAGTCCACCCTGAGGCTGGTGGCCATCGGTGCAGGCATCGCCTTCCTGGGGGTGTTCCTGCTGGTTTGGCGGCTTACCAGACCGCGACAGGCGGCTGCGACCTAGGGTTTCAGAGCCAGGGCGTCGATCTGGGCGCGGATCTGGGCAGCCTCGGCGGTGGACTGGGAGAGGCTGATGGCTTGGCGCCAGGCGGTGGCGGCTTCGCCTGCCTGACCAAGCTCTGCCAGCAGCCAGCCGCGCACGGCGTGGAAGTGGAAGTAGCTGGCCAGGGGGGTGGCCAGGGGCTCGATCAGCTGCAGGGCTGGGGCCGGGCCACGGGCCTTGGAGACCGCCACGGCCCGGTTGAGGGTGATGACCGGCGAGGGGGTCATGTGCTCCAGGGTCCCGTAGAGGCGTTCGATGCTGTGCCAGTCAGTGTCCTGCGGCCGCTGCGCCCGGTCATGGCAGGCGGCGATGGCGGCCTGGACCTGGTAAGGGCCAGGCGTTCGGCGAAGCAGGGCTTTATCCAGCAGGGCCAGGCCTTCGGCGATATGGGTGCTGTTCCAAAGGTTTCGGTCCTGATCTTCCAGCAGAACCACAGCACCGGCGACGTCGTAGCGGGCGTTGAGCCGGGCGTGCTGGAGCAGGAGCAGGGCCAGCAGGGCGGTGATCTCCGGCTCGGCGGGGAAGAGCTTGGTGAGCAGACGGGCCAGGCGGGTCGCCTCCTGGCACATGACCGCGCGGGCCTCGATCGCCTCGTCGCTGGCCGAGTATCCGGCATTGAACAGCAGGTAGATCATGGCCGCGACGGCAGCCAGGCGTTGGCTTCGCTCGAGGGCGTTTGGGACATCATAGGCAAGGCCTGCGCCAGCAATCCTGGCCTTGGCCCGGGTGATCCGCTGCTCCATGGCCGCATCGCTCACCAGGAAGGCGCGGGCGATCTGCTTGACGCTCAGGCCGGAGACGATCCTCAGGGCCAGGGCCAATTGCTGGGTGTCGGGCAACTCCGGGTGGCAGCAGATGAACAGCAGCAGCAGGATGTCGTCGCGATAGTGGGAGGCATCCAGGCGGGCGACCATGTCGATCTCGGCATCCTCCAGATCGGAGATCCTGGCTTCGTCGGGAAGATCCACGTTGCGGGCCTGACGTCGGACCTGGTCCAGTTGCGCATTGCGGCCGACAAAGATAAGCCAGGCGGCGGGGTCGCGAGGTGGGCCGTCCTGGGGCCACCTGGTCAGGGCCTTGAGACAGGCGTCCTGAAACGCCTCCTCGGCCCGGTCCAGGTCGCGGAAGTAGCGGAGCAGGGCGGCCACCGCGCGAGGCCTGGCAGCCGTGACAGCGACCTCGATCCAGGCCGGATCGCTCACCTTCCCAGCCGGTTGTCGTTGAAGAGCAGCAGGGGCCGGATCTCGAAGGCCCCACCGGGGTTGGCTGCGGCCAGCTCGCGGGCGATGTCGAGGGCCTCATCGAGGTTGTCGCAGTCGAGGATGTAGAAGCCCAGCAATTGCTCCTTGGTCTCGGCGAAGGGGCCATCGAGAACCAGGGGTGGGTCGGACTGTTTGCGCAGTGTAGTGGCCGAGGATGTGGGCATCAGGCGCGCCACCGGCCCAAGCTTGCCCTTGGCAATCAGGCCCTCCTGGACGCGGTGGAGCTTTTCCATGACGCTGTCGTTGTGGGCCTGGGACCAGGTGAAGACCTCGTCCTCGTCATTGTAGCAGAGCATGGCGTAGAGCATTCTGGGTCTCCCTTGTCTGCTTGGCCGGTTGTGGATCGCCCTTAGAGCGTGACAGCTTCAAGTGGATGCCGGTTGAAGCGCCCGTCACGCTCTAAACTTTTGGAATATAGACCCTGACCGTTTCAGATGAATCCATCTGAAACGGTCAGGGTCTAGTCGACCTGGGCCTTGAGGTCGGCCAGACCCTTTTCAAACTCCCGCCCGACAAAGGTGTCGGGATTCATGAAGACCGAGAAGATCCGGTTCATGAAGGGGGATGCCCCGGACATGGTCCAACTGACCTTGGTGCCGGTGTCTTGGGGAACGACGCCAAACACCACCTTGTTCTGAGCCGCGAAGGGCTTTTCGAAGTTGAGGTCCATGTGGATGGCCTGGGGCATCGTGCCGGTCACGGTCATGTTGCCAACACCGCTAGGGCCCGCACTTGTCCAGGAATAGTGCGCGCCAACCCCTTCTTCGGGTCCGCTATAGGTGATCTGGGCCTGGGGATCTGACTTGGCGAAGGGGTTCCAGCCGTTCCAATGCCGTAGGTTGGCGATCATGGGATAGACCTTTTCCGGCGGTGCGCTGAGGATCACCGACCGAGAAATCTGAAAGCTGGTGGGCAGGGTTGCCGCCCGGATCAGCACGCCACCGATGGCGATGAACAGCAGGCCAGCCAGGATGGCGGCAAGGTTTCCGAGGGTGAAGGACATGGTTTTCTCTCCGAGCTGGTTGGCGACAGGCAGCCGATCAATGGCAGGTCAGCGACCGGCGATCTGGTCGCGAAGCTGTTCGTCCTGGGCGGTCAATTCGGGGGTGAGGGCCTCGCCGAAGTCGGCAGCCTCATAGAAGGGGCGGATTTCGATCTCGCTGGGGCCGGGCATCGGATTTGGGCAGAGCTTCACCCACGCCACGGCCTCGGCCATGTCCTTGACCTCCCACAGCCAGTAACCGGCCACCAGTTCCTTGGTCTCTGCGAAGGGTCCGTCGATGACGGTTCGGCTGGCTCCGTCGAAGGCCACCCGCTTGCCGGCCGAGGAGGGTTTGAGACCGTCGCCGGCCTGCATGATGCCGGCGTCAACGAGCTGTTGATTGTACCGCCCCATGGCTTCGAGAAGCTCGGTGGTGGGCATGACAGCGGCCTCACTCTCGACGGTCGCCTTGACGAAAACCATGACGCGCATGATTGAACTCCGGTTCAAAGGAGGCCGACGATCGACCCCCTGTCTTGAAGACGAACTGAGTTTGACCGATCCGACAGACTGGGGGGCATTTTTTGTGGCGTCCCCTGGCGACGGACGGCAGGTTTCCACGAGTGTCGGCCCGAGATTCGATCTGGGCCATAGAGATTGGCTTAGGCGGGCGATGGACCCGGAGCGGGAGCACGACATGTCGGGTGTTGGAACAGGGCGATATCGAATTCTCGGCGGACCAGGTTCGCCCTACTCGCTGAAACTTCGCGCTGCCCTTCGCGCCCGAAGGATCCCCCACGACTGGATCGTGCCGCCGGGCTATCTGGGTGAGGCTGGAGAGTTGAAGGCAGCCGGCAAGGGCATGATCCCGGTGATGCAGACGCCACAGGGGGAGTACTGGTGTGACACAACGCCTATGATCCTGGCGCTCGAGGCGCGACACCCTGGCGAGAGGAGTCTGCTGCCGGAGGATGCGGGCGACCGCTTCCTGGCGTTGCTCATCGAGGATTTCGCCGACGAGTGGCTGGTCTTGCCCATGTTCGACTATCGGTGGGATGCCGAGGTGGATCAGGCCTTTTGTTCCCGTCGGCAGATGGCGGGGTGGCTGGGGGCCATGCCCGGCGCGACATTTGATGACATCATCACCCGGTTCCGGGCCCGGCAGACAGGGGTCCTGGCCCGCATGGGCGATCGGGAGGTCAATCGCCCTCTGCTGAGATCGACCTATCCCGAGGTGCTGGCGGCGATTGAGGCCCAACTGGAGGTCAGTCGTTTTCTGTTCGGCGGGAGACCGTCGATCGGCGACATCGGTCTCTATGGCCAGCTTTTCCAATGCGCCATCGACCCCAGCGCTTCGACGATCATGCGCCGCGATGCGATACGGACATTTCAATGGGTGCATGATCTCGATGATACCTCGGGGATCGAGGGTGAGTGGCGCAATCCTGCCGACCCGCTCGGCCCGGGTGTGCAGCGGCTGCTGACCTTGATCGGCGAGGTGTTTTTGCCCTTCATGGTGGCCAATGCGACGGCGGTCGCCAAGGGGAGCCGCAAGTTTGAGATCGAGGTTCGGGGCCTGCCGATGGTCGCCAGTGCCAATCCCTATAAGGCTCGGTGCCTGGGGGCATTGAAGCTGGCCCTGGCCGATGCCTTGGCGGCGGGGGCACCGTCCCTGGAGGCGACCTTGCGCCAACATGGCTGCTGGAATGTGCTGCAATTTGCACCGGGGGAGCGGGAAACCGTCCGCGTCCTGGTCCCCGACGCCCCCCGTTCGTCTGTGGGGAGCTAGGGCGCGCGGTTCGCCGTGACGGCTTGCGGAAATCCTGCGCCGGGTTAGCGTGGCCTTGCGTCCCTCACGGATGGAGACCGCCATGCGATCTGTTCCCGCCCTTGCCCTGATCTTCCTGCTCGGTGCCTCCCAGGCCAACGCTCAGGGCATCACCACTTCAAGAGGTGCGATGGGACTTCGACCGCTCCCAGCCCCTGACCCTGCCGCGCCGCAACCCGGAGCGCAGCCCGCAGCGCTGTCTGGTGGCATGCTTTACACCACGGTGATCGGGCAGGGATCGGTCTGGTGGAACTCCGGAGGGTGTCAGCCCTTTCCTGGGCAGGGTTCGAGCAACTGCTCTTCGAACATGGGGCCGAACTCGACCCTGCAACTGAATGCCAATCCCTATCCCAACATGGAGTTCGTGGGTTGGGAGGGGGCCTGTGGCGGCACGGCACTGATCTGCACGGTGCGCACCGGTGAGTCTGTGACGGTCACTGCCAGATTCAAGGCCCCGCAAGTGCCCGTCTACATCAACTACATGACCGTTCCAGGGATGGCTCTGAAGGTGATTACCAGCCCCCAGACCCAGCCCCAGTGTAAGGAGGTGAGCTCCAATCAAGGGCTGAAGTCCTATCAGTGCCGAATCGACGTGGCGAAGGGGGTGCCGCTTTCGATCTGGGGCTACCGGTCCCTGGGTGGGGGGACGATGCCATCAGCTTCCGGGAAGAACTGGGGCGGAGCCTGCGCGGGAACGCCGGGGGACGTGTGCACGATCATGCCCCAGCAGTCGGTGACGGTGACGATCGCCCCGTTCTGAACGTCGGTGGCAGAAATTGAGACATTCAGGCTTGGCGCGGTTTCCCGTCGCTTTGCCCTAGCCTTGGCGACACTGATCCCGTTTTCGGGTCGCTCCGCCGCCCAGACTGCCGCTGAGACAGGGAGACTGCCAATGGAGCGCGTCGAAGGGATCGGCGGTTTCTTTTTCCGCGCCAGCGACCCCAAGGCTATTGCCGAATGGTACGACCGCAACTTGGGGGTTGATCTGGTCCCTCAGAGCTATGGCACCATGCCCTGGACGACCGAGGCGGGGCCGACGGTGTTTTCCCCGTTTGAGCAGGCCACCCCCTATTTCGGCGATCTTCGCCTGCAGTGGATGATCAATTTCCGGGTGCGGGATCTGGATGCCATGGCCGCTCAGCTTCGGGCCAACGGGATCATCGTGGAGATTGACCCGGAGACCTATCCCAATGGCCGCTTTGCCAAGCTGAACGATCCCGACGGCAATCCTATCCAGCTCTGGCAGCCTGAGACGCCTGGCGCTGCCTGAGGCTGGGGCACTACTTCCCGGCCGGCTTGACCTCAAGCATCCACAGCCGCTCGTCGGTCAGCACCGCTTGAGCGGCGCGGCGGACGTCGGCAATGGTGACGCGCTCGGTGCCGGAGATCAGGGCGCGGGTGGCGTCCAGGCGTCGCGGCTCAGACTGGGCCCCTGACAGGTCGCTGAGCCAATAGCCGTTGGTCTGGCGGGCCTTTTCGATCTGGTCGATACGGGGCTTCTTGGCGCGATCCAGTTCGTCGGGGCTGATATCGCGGTCCCGCAGGTCGGCGGCGATCCGGCGGACATCGGCGAAGAAGGCCGGCAGCTTCTCCGGCGGGATCTCCACATTGGCCGAGATGTAGCCCCAGCCGGGCCAGACCATAGAGTGGGTCTGGCTGACCTGGGGCGAATAGGTCGCCCCCTGGGTTTCCCGCAGTTCGTCGATCAGCCGCAGTTCCAGAACCTCTGACATGACCGCAGTGTCGCGGGCCAACTGCGGGTTGGCGAAGAAGTCATTGGTGGCCCAGGCCATGAATCCGATGGACTGGTCGGCGCGGCCCTTATGGGCGCGTTGCACCGGGAGGGCAGCCGCGACGGGGAAGCTGATCTGCCGCAGGGCCGGATCGCGGGTGGCCTGAGATGAGCGTGGAGGCAAGGCCCCGAAGGTGGCGGCCACGGCCTCGATGGCCTTGTCGACGGTGATGTCGCCCACCACCACGACCTCGATCTCCCCGGCGGCGATAGCCGGGGCTATGTCGGCCTTGAAGGTGGCGAGCTTGGCGTCGGCGATCTCGCTGCGGCTGGGGAAGACCCAGCGTTGGTCGCCGGGACGCAGCAGGCCGGCCAGGTCGCGGCTGAGAATGCCGCCGGCGGTGGCCTCATATTGATCGTGGATAGTCTTGCCGGCGGTCTTCAGGCGCTGGAAGGCCTCGGGTCGCCAGCCGGGATCGGACACATAGGCGGTGAGGACCTGGAGCTGGGTATCCAGGTCATCAGGCCGGGTCCCGCCGGAAAAGACAAAGGCGTCGTCGCCGATGCTGAACTGGGCACCATAGACCTGTTTGGCCAGGACCTGCTCCATGTCCTCGGCGCTGATCTTGGCAAGGCCGCCCTCGATGTAGGCCCCGGCCGCCCAGGCGAGGCTTTGCCGTGTCTTGGGCAGGTCCATGCGGCCCTTACCGACATTGACCCGAACCAGCACCTCGTCGTCCTGGAAGTGGGTGGGCTTAATGGTCAGGCGCACGCCGTTGGCAAAGCGCACAAACACCGTGTCGAGGTCGGCCACGTCCTTGGTCTCGACGACCTTGCCGGGGGTGCCAAAGCCCTCATAGGGCCAGACGAGGGCGACGGCGCTGGCAGGGGGTGCCACATCGACCTTCCGGGCAGCATTGAAGGCCTGAAGCAGGGCTGGCTCGCCACCTGCGATCAGCTTGGGCGAGGTCATGAAGAACAGCGGGCCGTCGCCGTCGAAGGCGCGCTTCAGGGCAGCGGAAACCTGGTCGGCCTTGAGACCCTTGGCGATGGCTTCGAAGGCGGCCTGGTCCTGGCTGGGATTTGTCAGTACCGCGTCGTCGGCCAGGGTGCCGAGGATCTCGCCGGCCAACTCCGAGGGGGTCCGGGTGGCGGCGCCGGCGGCGTCGGCCTGCAGGCTGGCGCGGATCTCCTCGATCTCGCGGTCAAGCTCGTCCTGGCGAACGCCGTAGATCAGGGTGCGGCGCTGTTCCTGCTCGGCGGCGGTGAGGGCGTCCTTCCACCGGCTTGCCTCGGCATTGACGGTGATCATGGTCAGGTCAGCGGCCTGATACTCATTGCTGGTGAAGGCTCCTGCCCCTAGGAACGGGGGCTCGGCCGAGCGGCTGAGGCGCGAGAGGCGGCGGTTGAGCACCGAGAATCCGAGGCGCTCCAGGGTCTCGCGACGACGCCGGGCCTGGGTGTCTGGACTGGTGTCGGGGGCAGCGATCCAGGCCAGTTGCAGCGACAGGGGCGCGCCGCTCTCTACCACCAGCTTGGCCTCGGGGCCACGGGGCACCACCGGGCCGAGATCCGGGTCGGGGCCGGCGGGACCGGTGGCGACCCAGTCGCCGAAGCTGGCCTTGATCTTGGCCTCCATCGCATCAAGGTCGATGTCGCCGGTCACCACCAGGGTGGCGCGTTCGGGGCGGTAGTACTTGCGGTAATAGTCGGCGATCAGGTCTGCGGGAGCGTTCTGGAGGACCTCAACCTTGCCGATGGGATAGCGGGTCGGGGGGAGTTGATCCTTGAGCAGGAAGTCCAGGCGGGCCTTGTAGACGCGGTAGGGTGGGGTGTCGCGGGCGCGCTCCTCCGACAGCACCACGCCCCGCTCGCGATCAACGGCGGCGGGCTCGATGGTGAGGTTGCCGGCGGTCTCCCGCAGCAGCATCAGGGCGGTGTCCACCGTCTCGGCGTCGGTGCGCGGCAGGTCGAGCTTGTAGATGGTCTCGTCGAAGTTGGTGGAGGCGTTGGTGTCGGCGCCGAAGGCCAGGCCCAGGCGCTCCAGGATCTTGATCATCTCGCCTTCGGGGACGGCCTTGGAGCCATTGAACGCCATGTGCTCCAGGAAATGGGCCAGGCCTGACTGTGCCTCGGTTTCCATCAGGGAGCCGGCATCGAACCGCAGGCGCAGGGCGGCTTGGCCGGCTGGGATCGTCTGGCGGCGCAGGGCATAGCGCATGCCATTGGGCAGGGCTCCGAAGCGAACCTGCGGATCGGGAGCAATGTCAGAGCGCGCCTGGGCCCACTGACCTGGCGCCAACTTGACTGGCGCGGCGGCGCGCTCCTGCCCCAGGGTCGGCAGCCTTGGCAGGGATAGCTTGGGCAGCGCCAGGTGGGGCAGGGCGCAGGCGCCGAGGGACAGGGTCGCAAGGAGCACGCCAGCAGCGCGCAGGGTACGGATCATCAAGGGCTTCCGGGTGAGCGGCGCGATAGGGTCGGGCACCATGCGCTGGGGCTCATGGCGGGCGCAAGGCAGGAAGAGGGCGAGGTGGCCCTACTCCCCCGGCCGGCTGACATAGTAGGTGGCGGTGTTGCCCACGGCGCTGGCCACCCCGGTGAGCGAACGGCCCTGGGTCTGGGTGGAGGTCGCGGTGGCGCCGACAACGACGGTGTTGGTCTGGTTGTTGGCGACCGTGTTGTGGCCCGAGCAGTCGGCGCAGGCATAGCCCACCACGCCGTTGCCGGTGGCGGTGGCCGAGGCCAGGCCATCATAACCCTCGCCGCCGGTCCAGGCAGCCACCGCCTCGATCCCGCCGCCCTCATTGAGCTGGGTGTTGTCCACCTGGAGCTCGCCGCCGATGTCACCCGCCAGGGCGTTGTTGCCGACGCCGTTGGCGACGGCCGAGCCTGCGCCGAAATTGGCCGCCGAGCTGTCGGCCTGGGCCCGGACATAGGCCTGGTTGGTCTGGTTCACCGTGGCGTCCAGCAGGTAGCCGGCATTGACGGCGTTGAGGTTGTTGCCGGCCGCCGCGGCGGTGGTCTTGGCCTCCTGCACCTGGCCAAAGGCGGTGAAGTGGGAGGCATGGGTCGAGGTGGCGGTGTTCTGCTGATTGGCGATCATCCGCACCCCTGACCCGCCATCGCCGGAGAGGGAGACATTGTTGCCCATGGCCCCGGCGGTCATCTCGGCTGTTCCCGTCACCAGCCCATAGACGCCGCCGCCGTCGGAGTGGGTTTCGCCGGCATTGGCCTGGTTGACCCGCACGCCGGCCGCCGCGACGCTGACGCTCAGACCCTGGCTGTTGCCCACCGCCTGGGTGCTGGTGGTGACGTTGCCGGTCTCGCCCTCTGGGGCTTCGATGTGGCTGTGGGCGACGATGGGGGTGGACGTGACCACCTGGTTGAAGACGCCGGTCAGGGTTCCAGCGTGGACGCTGGCATCGCCAAGGTTCCCGCTGGTTGCGGTGGCCAGCTCGGTCCGGACACCGGAGTTGGCGGCAACATTCAGATTGGTATCGGCCACCAGGGCCCCGCTGGCGGTCTGGTCGGAGCGAACCGACAGATCGCTGCCGTCGGTGCTGGCCGCATAGACATTGGCCGTGGCGGTGGTGTCGGCCCGGGTGAAGTCGGTGAGGGTCTCGACGTTCAGGGTCTGCTGGCTGAAGACGTCGCCGAGCTGGATCTGATTGTTCAGAACCGTGCTGGCGGTCTGGCTAGTAGCGGCCCCGCACGGCAGAATCCCTGCGAGAATTCCAACGAGAAGGATCGGCCCGCGTTTCAGCATTGTTGGTGCCCAGGTTGTTGTAGGCCGGCACATAGCCGCCGGTGATCCCGACCGTGCCGTCGCCCAGCGGGTCGGAGGCCAGGCAGGCGCGGGGACCCGGCATGCCGTAGAGGTTGGCGGTCATCTCCACCACGGCGCGTTCCACCAGGGCGCGCACCGCAAGCTGCATCGGCTCCAGGGCGCCGGCCCCGGCCGAGATATCGAAGACATTGCCATTGAGGAAATCAAACAGGCCGATGCCGACCTCGCGGCCGATGACCTGCTTTTGATAGGAGATGACATCCACCACCTCGAGGGTGCGGGTGTTGATCAGCCGCATGTCCAGGCCGATGTTCATGACAAACACCCGGGCCCGGAAGGAACCCTTCAGTTCCTTGGCGTCGGGGCTGCCGCCGCGCAGGTCGGCTCCGGAGGAGCGTA
>JANPAO010000356.1:0-3675 GCA_031429955.1 Phenylobacterium sp.
CAGCACCTGCTTGATCGCCCGGTAGTCGGCTTCGATCTCCGGCAGGTGCTGCGGGAAATCGATGCTCAGGCTTAGGCCGGTGGCCTCGGCGCGATTGCGCACCAGGCGCAAAGCGTCCTCGGCGACCTCTTCCAGATCCACCGGCTCGAATTTCAGGTTCATCTTGCCGGCCTCGATCTTGGACATGTCGAGAATGTCGTTGATCAAGGCCAGGAGGTGCTGGCCCGAGGACAGGATGTCGGCGGCATAGCCCTTGTACCGGGCATCCCCCAGCGCCCCGAACATCTCCTGGCTCATGATCTCAGAGAAGCCGTTGATCGCATTGAGCGGGGTCCGTAGCTCATGGCTCATATTGGCCAGGAACTCGCTCTTGGCCTTGTTGGCCCCCTCGGCGCGGACCTTCTCGGTTTCGTACTTGCGGGCCAGTTCGGAGAGCTGTTCCTGGCTGCGCTCGAGGCCCACCACGGCTTGGCGGAGCTGGTCTTCGTTCTGGCGACGAACCGCTTCCTGGGTCTTGATGGCGGTCATGTCGGCCGCGCTCATCACCAGTCCACCCTCGGCGGTGCGGCGCTCGGAGATCTGGATCCACCGGCCGTCATGGAGCTCGGCTTCCCGGACCCCCTTGCGACCATCGGGGCTGTCGATCTCCTGCCGGATCGCCAACTGAGCAAAGCGATTGACCTGCTCGCGGGAGGCCCCGGGCTTGAGCAGGCGCGGCTCCAGGGAGAAGAAGGTGCGGAAGTTCTTGTTGCACATCAACAATCGGCCATGGCGATCCCAGAGCACGAAGGCCTCTGACACGCTCTCGATGGCGTCCCGCAGGCGGTTTTCCGCGGCCTGGGCCCGCGCCTGGGCTAGGCGCTCCTCAGTGACATCAAGCGCCACCCCGATGATCCGCGAATAGCCTTCATGGCTTTTGTCGCCAAAGGCTTGGCCCCGAGCGTCGATCCAGATGGGACGGCCGCCCTGCGGCGATGGGATCCGCAGGGAAACGTCAAACCCGCCATAGATCGCTGCGGTGGACAGGGCCTGCCGCAGCCGGTCGCGGTGTTCGGTTGAGACCCGCTCAAGCACCTGCTGGCCCTCCACCACGCCGCCGCCGCCCCAACCGAAGATTGCCCCGGTGACATCGGACATGAAGACCTTGTCGGTGGTCAGGTCCCATTCCCAGATACCGCAGCGTGCGGCCTCGACGGCCAACCGGAACCGTTGCTCGGAATCGATGAAGGCGCGTTGTGCGGCTTCCACCCGACGGCTTTGGATGAGCAGCAGCAGCCCCAGCAGGAAGGCCGTCGCCAGGGGGGCCATGAGCCACAGCAGTTGCTCCGCCGAGGTCTGGGCCTCCAGGGGGGCCGAACTGGCACCGGCCAGCGCATAGACAGCGCCACCAAGGGCGGGGCGAGCCGCCAGGTCCAGGGCCGATCCGTCGGGGGCTTGGGCGCGACTGAGGCCGCCTGCCAGGTTCAGTTCGCTCGGGGTGACCGCAAAGGCGGCGTTGAGGGTATCGGCGGCGCCCACCCCACTGGCCGAGCTGGCCACCAGCACGCGGCCCTGTCGGGTGACGAGGGCCTCAGGCTGGGTCTTGCCAAGCCAGGCCCCTAACCGGGCTGGATCGCCGATGGCCACGATCCAGCGAGGCCCCTTTGGCGCCTGGACCAGCGCCGCGCCCGCCAGGGCCGAGGGTCCTTTCGGACTCACGCCGAGCCAGAGCCCATCCTTGGCCGCTCCGGCAGAACCAACCAGCGCGCTCCAGTCTCGCCCCTCGCTCGGCCCAGCGGTTGCCACCACACGGTCGTCTGAGACCACAGCCAGGGCCATCGCCGCACCGTAGGTGGCCCGCAGTCCAGCCTCCGCCGCCGCCGCAGGTTCTTCGGGGTTCTGAAGCAGGATCTCCCGCGCCACCAGCAGTCCTCCCCGCAGGGTCGCCGCCTCGCCATCTAGGTGCGCCGCAAGGGCCTCGGCCCTGTGGGTCAGGCCGGCGTTGGCAACCGTGGCAACCTGGGGTTCCCGCTGAATCCGCGCTACGGCGAAGGCGGTATAGACCGCCAGCAGTAGTAGGGTCGACAGGATCGCGACCCGCGCAAAGGTCTGGGTCGGCAGCGCTCCATCTCCAGGCGCAGCCTTGCAATCCGGCGGCGGGTCTGCCCCGGTGTCCTCGCCCCCGCGCCTTGCCAACGCCCGCCACTCCCCGTGCCAAACCGAGTCACTCGAGGACAGAGTCTAGGCGAGCCCGCCCCGCGCGTCACGGGGGACCTGGGGCCCTTCCGCTGACGGTCGACCGGCAGGTTGCATTGGCCTTAGCGGCGATCGCGCCAAGGACTCGGGCACCCCACCCGGACCGGGTTCCTCAGTCGGCCAAGGCCTTGGTCGCCAACTCATAGACGTTCTTCGAAAGCCCCTCGGTTCCGGCGATGCGCTCGAGGGCTGCCTTCATCAGCGTACCCAGCTCGGGGCTATAGCGCCGCCAACCGCCCAACGGCTCCACCAGCCGCGCCGCCGTCATCGGGTTGAAGCTATCGACCGCCAGAATGGTGTCGGCCAGGAAGCGATAGCCCGCCCCGCTGGGATCATGGAACCGCGCCGGGTTGGCGGTGGCGAAACTGGAGATCAGGGCCCGCAAACGATTGGGGTTTTTCTGATCAAAGGCCGGGTGGGCCGTCAGGCCCATGACGCGACCGAGCGCACCGGGGCTGGGGTCGCGACCCTGCAGGGCAAACCACTTGTCGATCACCAGGGGCTCGGATTTCCAGCGGTCGTAGAAGTCAGCCAGCCCTGCCTCAAAGGCCTCGCCGCCCACCAGCATCAGGGCGTTCAGACCGCCCATGGCGTCGGTCATGTTGATGGCGGCGCGGTAGTGCCCCTCCGCCAGGCTGGCGATCTCCGCCCGCGGGTTGGCGGCCAGCAGTTCCAGGGTCGCATTGCGCAGGGCACGCCGCCCGGCGCTGGCGGCGTCCGGCGAAAAGTCCCCCAGTTCCTGCAAACCAATGTGCAGTCGCTTCAGATCCTCGGCCAGATGCACGGCCAGGCGGGTCCGGAGCGCTTCCCGCGCCTCGTGGATGGCGGCCGGGTTGGCCGGTCGCATGGCCATGGCCAGATCAGCCTCAGAAGGAAGGGCCAGCAACAGGGCCTTGAAGGCGGGATCGGCGGCCTGGTCGGCCAAGCCGCGACCCAGGGCCTGTGCATAACGCTCCTCGCCCACCTCGTCGGGGTGCCCTGCGGCGCGGGAAGAGATAAGGGCGCGTGCCAAGTCCTGACCCGCCTCCCACCGATTGAACAGATCTGGATCGCCGGCCAGTTGGATGTAACGAGCCCTTGGCCCGGCATCGGTCTGCAAATCAACCGGCGCAGAAAATCCCCGCAGGGCCGATAGCACCGGCGCGGTGTCTACCCCGGTCAGGGTCACACTGGCCTTGGCACCGGTCAGGATCACCACCGTCTCGTCCTGTGCCACGCCGTCGCGCTCAAAGGCCAGGGTGCGCCCCTCTCCGTCCAGCAGACCCAGCCTGACCGGCGTTGGCAGGTTGCGCTTGGCCGATTGTCCCGGGGTGGGTGCCGTCTCCTGGGTCAGATCGATCCGAAGCGTCCTGGCGGTGGGGTCATAGTGGTGACTGAGGGAAACCTTTGGGGTCCCGGCTTGCTCGTACCAGGCAAAGAAGTCGGTCAGATCCTCGCCCG
>JANPAO010000357.1:0-1855 GCA_031429955.1 Phenylobacterium sp.
CCCTCGTCCACGGCCTCGACCTCCATGGTGGCCTTGTCGGTCTCGATCTCGGCGATCACATCACCAGAGCGGACGGTATCGCCCACCTTCACGTGCCACTTGGCGAGGGTGCCCTCCTCCATCGTGGGCGAGAGGGCGGGCATCAGGACGTCGGTCACTGGGCGGCCTCCAGATAGACGTCGGTATAGAGTTCGCTCGGGTGAGGTTCGGGCGAGGTGCGGGCGAATTCGGCGGCGTCGGCGACGATGCGTTTGACCTCGGCGTCGATGGCCTTCAGCGCCGCGTCGTCGGCCCAGCCTTTCGCTTCCAAAAGTTCCTGAAGATGATCAATGGGATCGCGGTTCTTCCTAACCTCATCGACCTCCTCGCGGGTGCGGTACTTGGCCGGGTCGCTCATGGAGTGGCCGCGATAGCGGTAGGTCTTCATCTCCAGAATGTAGGGGCCCTCGCCGGAGCGGGCATGGGCTGCGGCACGACCGGCGGCCTCGGCCACTGCCATGACATCCATGCCGTCCACCTCCTCCCCCGGAATCCGGAAGGAGGCCCCGCGCTTGTAGAGGTGGGTCTCAGACGAGGACCGCTCGATGGAGGTGCCCATGGCATACTGATTGTTTTCAATTACATAGACCACAGGTAGCTTCCAGATGGTGGCCATGTTGAAGCTCTCATAGACCTGGCCCTGGTTGGCCGCGCCGTCGCCGAAGTAGGTGAAGGCTACCTTGTTGTTGGCCTTGTACTTATTGGCCAGGGCAAGACCGGTTCCCAGGCTGACCTGGGCGCCGACGATGCCGTGACCGCCGAAGAACTGCGCTTCGGTAGAGAACATGTGCATGGACCCGCCCTTGCCCTTGGACGAGCCAGTGACCCGGCCGGTGAGCTCGGCCATGACTTCCTTTGGGTCCATGCCGCAGACCAGCATGTGGCCATGATCGCGGTAGCCGGTGATCACCTGGTCGCCGGGCTCTTGGATCGATTGCACACCGACGGCGATGGCTTCCTGGCCGATATAGAGGTGGCAGAAGCCGCCGATCAGACCCATGCCGTAGAGCTGGCCGGCCCGCTCCTCAAAGCGCCGGATCAACAGCATGTCACGGTAGAACTTCAGCAGGGTCGCCTTGTCAGCCTGGGCCACGGTCTTTGCAGGGGCCTTGGGTGAGGTTGCTGCCGACTTGCCGCGCGCCATTCGTCTCTCCGTGGAATTCGCAACCCGAGGTCGGTGCCCAGGTCATGACGCCACACGGACCCGACGAATCCGGCCTAGGGCTTCACCCGAATTACATAGTCCCTTGGGTCGGCGAACCCAAGCAGGGAGCGGGCCCGCTCCTCCAACAGATCAGCTGAAAGGCTGGAGTCCCGCAACAGTCGGGCACGCGCCTCCAGATCCTGGCGCTCCATTCGCACCTGGTCCAGCTCGGCCACCTTGGCCACCATGGTGGCGTCCCTCAGGTTCGACGACAGCAGGCCGCGATCGCCGGTAAAGGCCTGGAACCCGAAATAGAAGATCAGGAGCGCCAGGGCGGTGGTCGGCAGAAAGGGGCGAATTTTTGCGAGCAATGGCTTGGAATCAACGGGGTTTCGAGACCCACAATCTGCGATGGCATGCTTAAGAATAGGTTGCGGGTCCCTGCTCCAGGCTTTTGTATTGGCGGGCGATTGAGCCGAAAGCCGGTTCGCTCTGTTCGGAACGCCCTGGTCCTTCCGATCCCCAAATCACCCTTCCCCCTCCATGGGGGAAGGGCAGGGTTGGGGGTGTCACTCCGGTGGATGCGGACAGACCGTGACGGCGCCGAGCCCCTGAGCGCCCCTCGCCGCGCCGGAGTGGCCGCACCCCCATCCCCGACCCTTCCCCCATCGA
>JANPAO010000358.1:0-4704 GCA_031429955.1 Phenylobacterium sp.
CCGATGGGACCATCACCCTGCGCCAGGGCATGACCGACATCGGCACCGGCACCTATACGATCCTGGCCCAGATCACCGCTGAGACCCTGGGGGTCACCATGGACCAGGTGAAGGTGGAACTGGGGGACTCCGACTTCCCGCCAGCCCCGGGATCCGGCGGCCAGTTTGGGGCGGCCACGGCCGGCTCAGCAGCCTTCGAGGCCAATATGAACCTGCGCCGCGCCCTGGCCGACCTGGCAGTGGGCGACCCCAACTCCCCGCTCTATGGCGGTGATCCCACCTATGTCACCTTCGGCAATGGCAATATCGCCATTGCGAACCGGTCCGAAAGCCTGGCCACCCTGGTCTCCCGCGCTGCGCCGGAGGGGGTCTATGTGGAGGGCTCCATCACGCCCGCCGCCGATGCCCGCGACTATTCCCAGCATACCTATGGTGCCCACTTCGCCGAGGTGGGGGTCGATGCCGTCACCGGCGAGGTGCGGATGCGCAAGATGTTCGGGGTGTTTGCCTGCGGGCGCATTCTCAACGCCAAGACCGCCAAGAACCAGGTCACCGGCGGGATGATCTGGGGCGTTGGCGCGGCCCTGACCGAGGGCAATGCGGTGGACCCACGCTATGGCTCCTTCATCAACCAGGACATGGCCAGCTACCTGGTGCCCAGCCACGCCGACATCGTCGACCTGGACGCAATTTTCCTGGAGGAGGCCGACGACAAGGCCAACCCCATGGGCATCAAGGGGGTTGGCGAACTTGGGATCTGTGGGGCCGGGGCGGCGGTGGCCAACGCCATCTACAACGCCTGTGGCGTCCGTCTGCGGGACTATCCGATGACGCCGGACAAGGTTTTGGAAGGCCTGATGGCCAAGGGGCTCTAGACCCTGACCGTTTCAGATGGGTTCATCTGAAACGGCAAGAAGGGTCCAGATTCTAAAGTTTAGAGCGTGACGGGCGCTTCAACCGGCATCCACTTGAAGCTGTCACGCTCTCGCCGGCGATCAACCTGCCTCGGCCGCCGCATTGGCGTCGAGGGGGACGGAGATGCGCAGGGTGGTGATCTGGTTGCGGACGCGTTTTACCACCTGGAACCGGTGGCGATAGAAGATAAAGGTCTGACCGATCTTGGGAATGGTCTGGGCCTCGTGGATCACCAGGCCCGCGACAGTCACGGCATCGTCGTCGGGCAGGTCCCAGTCCATGGCGCGGTTCAGGTCGCGGATGGTCACTGACCCGTCCACCACCACGGCACCGTCGGTCTGACGCCGCACGCCTTGGATGGCGCTGTCGTGCTCATCGTCGATCTCGCCGACGATCTCCTCCAGGATGTCCTCCAGGGTCACCAGACCCTGCAGGGCCCCGTACTCGTCCACCACCAGGGCAAAGTGGCTCTGGCGCTTCAGAAAGGCGTTGAGCTGGTCCTTGAGGTTGGTGGTCTCGGGGATGAACCAGGGATCGCGCAGGATCTCCAGGACCTTCAGGTTCTCCATCTTGCCGCCGGAATCGGCCAGGGCCTGCAGCAGATCCTTGGCGTGCAGCACCCCAACGATGTTCTCAGCGTCGCCGCGATAGAGGGGCACGCGGGTGTGGGCGATGGCCAGCATGGCGGTCACCAGCTCGGCGGGCGGCAGGTCAGCGTCGATCATCGAGATCGACATGCGGTGGACCATCACCTCGGTGACGTCCATTTCCGAGAGGTCCAGCACCCCCCCCAGCATCCGGCGGTCCCGCTCCTCCACCAGACCCTCGGAGTGGTGGTACTCCACCGCGCCGCGGATCTCCTCGTGGGCGGCCAGGACGTCGGTTTCCATGGACAGCTTAATGCCGAAGGGCCGCAGGGTCTGGCGCACCACCCACTGGGCCCCGTTGGCCAGGGGTCCGAACAATCGCACCACCCAATAGGTGGGGATCGACAGGGTGCGCGCCACGTCGTCGGCGTGTGCGATGGCCAGGGACTTGGGCAGGATTTCGCTGAAGATGACGATCAGCACCGTCATAACGCCGGTGGCGATCAGGGCGCCGAGCGGACCTGGAAAGGCGGTGGACAGGGCCAGGGTGGTGAGGGCCGAGGCCCCGATATTGATGACATTGTTGGAGAGCAGGATCGCCCCGATCATCTTCTCCTGATCGCCCATCATGATGTTGACCCGCCGGGCAGCGCGGTCGCCTTCGCGCTCCAACTGATGCATCCGGCCACGGCTGGCGGCGGTCATGGAGGTCTCGGCCGCCGAGATCATTCCCGACAGGCTCAGCAGGGCCACCAGGATCGGGGCGAGTCCCACGAGGATCGCAAGGATACTCACGGCTGGGCTCCTTCAGAGATCAGGAATTCGGTGATGGCCTGGGGGCTGACGTCCTTGGCCACGAAGGCCTCGCCGAGCGCGCGGGCCAGGATGAAGGTCAGCTTGCCGCCCTCTGCCTTCTTGTCCTGGCCCATGTGGGTGACCAGGGCCTTGGCGGAGAAGGGCGTTTCTGTGACGCCCCCCAAGCCGGTGGGGAGACCGGCGGCGGCGATGGCGGCCTGGGCTCGCAGGGCGTCCTGTGTGGAGCAGAGGCCCTGGGCTGCGGAAAAGCGGAAGGCGATGGCCGAGCCTGCGGCCACCGCCTCGCCGTGCAACAGGCCCTGACCAAAGCCGGTTTCGGCCTCCAGGGCGTGGCCGAAGGTATGGCCAAGATTAAGCAGGGCCCGGCGTCCGGCCTCCTTCTCGTCCTCGATGACGATCTGAGCCTTCATCTCCACCGACCGACCCACCGCGTGAGTCAAGGCTTCGGGATCGCGGGCCAGGACAGCGCCGCCCTGAGCCTCCAGCCACTCAAAGAAGGCAAAGTCCCCCAGCAGGCCGTACTTGATCACCTCGGCATAGCCGGCCCGCATCTCGCGGTCGCTCAGGGTCGCCAGGACGTCGAGGTCGGCCAGCACCAGGCGTGGCTGATGAAAGGCCCCCACCAGGTTCTTGCCGCGCGGGGTGTCGATGGCGGTCTTGCCCCCCACCGAGGAGTCCACCTGGGCCAGCAGGGTGGTGGGGATCTGGATGAAGTCGATGCCGCGTTTGTAGATGGCGGCGGCAAACCCGGCGAGGTCGCCCACCACCCCGCCGCCGAAGGCCACGATCAGATCCCCGCGATCCAGTTCCAAGGCCAGCAGCCGGTCGGTCACATCGGCCAGGCCCCCAAAGCTCTTGGTCTGTTCGCCCGGGGGGATGACGATGGCGGGGCAGGCGATGCCGGCGGCCTTCAGGGAGGCCGTGAGTTGGGCACCGTGGAGACCCCAGACGGTCTCGTCGCTGACGATAGCCACCCTGCGGTTCTTCAGGAAGGGCAATATCTGCGCGCCGGCCTGGTCCAGCAGACCCCGACCGATGCGCACCTCATAGGGTCGCTCGGGCAGGTCCACCGGAACGATGCGGGAGGTCATGAGGGGTCTGCCTTGCTCTGCAGATGGGCCGACAGGGCCTGGATCACCTGATCGACGGTGACGTGATGGGCCGCGTCACCGGTCTCCACCGTCACATCTGCAAGGGCATAGGTGGGGTAGCGGGCGTCGGCCTGGTCCTGGAGCACCCCCATCGGATCACGCCCGGCGACCAGCGGGCGGTTGTCCTTACGTGAGATCCGCCGGGCCAGGACCTCGAGATCGGCCTTCAGCCAGACCGAGACCGAGCGATCCTTGATCAGGGCGCGGGTCTCGGGGTTCATGAAGGCCCCGCCGCCGGTGGCCAGGACATGGGGTGTCTCGTCCAGCAGTCGGGCAATGACCCGACGCTCGCCCTCGCGAAAGGCCGGTTCCCCCAGATCTGCGAAGATGTCGGGGATGGAGCGCCCGGCGGCGGCCTCCACCTCGGTGTCAGCATCGCGGAACGGCAGTTCCAGGGCGTTGGCCAGGCGGCGGCCCACGCTGGATTTGCCGACCCCCATCAGGCCAACGAGGGTGATGGTGCGGGCGCGTAGCGGTTTGTAACGGTCCATGAAGGTGCGATGTCTACATCAGGGCGAGCCCGCGCGCCAATGCCTGCGCGGTAGGTTAGGATGAGGCCATGATCGGTCGATACATTCCCCTGGCGGTCCTGGCCGCCCTGGCGCTCTCCACCCCCGCGGCCGCCCAGGCGGTGCAGGTGACGTCTCTGGCGGCCCCGGACTTCTTTTCAACCGGCGTGGCTGACACCGGCCTGACCGGTGATCTATGGCGCGGGGCCTCGGCCCAGACGATCCGCACGGTCCTGCCACTGCTAGCGGCCAGGCCGCTTTCCCCTGCGGGTCGGGCCCTGGCGCGGCGGGTGCTGGCGACCGGGGCCATGGCACCTGATGACGTGGGTCGCGACAGCGATCTGGCGGGACTTCGGGCCAGCGCCCTGATCGCCCAGGGCGGGATCAAGGATGCCGCAGCGATCCTGTCGCGCACCTCGGGCCTGGACCAGAGTCCGGCCCTGGCCCAGGCCGGTGCCGAGGCAGCCCTGCTGACCGGTGACGATGACGGGGCCTGCGCGATCTCGGATCGGCTCACGGTGGGTCGGGAGAAGGTCTACTGGCTGCGGTTGCGGGCCTATTGCCAGCTTCGCAGTGGTGCCGCGGGCGCCGCCCAGCTCACCTATGACCTGGCCCAGAGTCAGGGCCGCGACCCGATCTATGGCCGGTTGATGGGCGCCAAGCTGGCGGGCGTCGGCGATCCGGGGGCTCCTTCCCTGCGGCACGGACTGGACTATGCCCTGAGCC
>JANPAO010000359.1:0-5225 GCA_031429955.1 Phenylobacterium sp.
CATAGGGGCTCATGGTGGCGTCGCCCACAAAGATCACTTTGTATTCATGGGGGAATTTGTGCAGTACGTCGATGGTGTTGAGCTTTTCGGCATGACGGCGCCGGTTGTCCTTCCACACGCTCTCATAGAGGCAGTTGTGGAAGTAGTAGAATTCCATGTTCTTGAACTCAGACCGCGCGGCCGAAAACAGCTCCTCGCAGATCTTGATATGGCTATCCATTGAGCCGCCGATATCAAAGAAGATCAGGACGCTGATCTTGTTGCGGCGCTCGGCCCGCAGATTGATGTCCAGATAGCCCTTCTCCGCGGTGCCGCGGATGGTGGCGTTCATATCCAGTTCTTCCTGGGCCCCTTCGCGGACCCAGCGGCGCAGACGGCGCAGGGCCACCTTGATGTTGCGGGTGCCAAGCTCGACGGAGTCGTCGAGGTTCTTGTACTCGCGCTTGTCCCAGACCTTGATCGCCTTGCCGTGGCGGCCCTTCTCCTGGCCGATGCGCACGCCTTCGGGGTGATAGCCATTGGCGCCGAAGGGCGAGTCGCCCTTGGGGCCCATGCCGCCCTTGCCGTCGTCGCCCTCGCCCTTGCCCTCCTTGGCGTCCTTCATCTGCTGGGCCAAGGCTTCCATCAGCGCCTCAAAGCCCCCCATGGCCTCGATCTGGGCCTTTTCCTCATCGGTGAGGAACTGGTCAGACAGCTTCTTCAGCCACTCGGCCGGAATGTCGGAAACCCCAAGCCCCTCGACCTTGTCCAAGCCTTTGAAGATATGACTGAAAACCTGGTCGAACCGGTCAAGGTTCTTCTCGTCCTTCACCAGGGCCGAGCGGGAGAGATAGTAGAACTCCTCCACAGACCGGTCGATGACCACCTTGTCGAGCCCCTCCATCAGCATGAGGTACTCTTTCAGGGTCACCGGGATCTTGGCCTCCCGAAGCTCGGTGAAAAAGCGCATAAACATGGGCGGCTTCCCTAATGGGGACGAACGGTTGTTTGACTTGCGAAGATGGAGGTCCGCGCGCCATCTGTCCAGTATGCCGCGCCGTCAGTCCTACTCGCGGGCGGCGGGATCGGGTCTGCGGCGCAGGATGAACTCGTGATCGGTCGTTGAACCGACCTGAAAGCCGTATTCCCCCACCTTCTCAAAGCCCGCCCTCTGATAGAACCGCTGCGCCCCGAAGTTCTCTGACCAGACCCCGATCCACAGGGCGCGGGGGCCGTCAGCCAGCATCCAGTCCATCGCCTGCGAAAACAGTCGACCACCGGTTCCGCTGTGCTGAAACGGGGCCAGCAGATATAGGCGCTTCAGTTCCCGACAGGACGGGGTGACCTCGGGATGGGGCAGGCCGCAGGGCCCACACAGGGCAAAGCCCACCGCCTGGCTCCCGGACTCCACCAGCCAGGCGGCCTTTGCCGGGTCAGCCAGGTCGCTCCGCGTTCGGTCCACACCGTAGGTTTCTGCGAGGAAGGCTGCGAGATCGGCGGAATCGTAGAGATGTGCGAAAGTGTCGCTGAAGGTCTGTGCGCCGAGCTTGGCCAGGGCGGGTGCGTCAAGCGGATTGGCGCGGCGGATCGTAAAGTCGGGCATGTCGGCTCGAAGGCGATTGGGGGACAGGACAAACGTGAGATGACCATCGCCCTCTACACCCACTCTGACATGCTCGACCATCGCCCAGGTGCCAACCATACCGAGCGACCTGAGCGCCTGACTGCGGTACTGGACGCGCTGAGCGACGCCTCCGATCTCGATCTGGAGCCCCGCGAGGCCCCCAAGGTCCAGGCCGAGGACCTGACGCGGGTCCACCTGCCAACCTATGTCCAGGCCATCATTGACGCGGCTCCGACCCAGGGGCGTCTGATGTTGGATGCCGACACCTACATGTCGCCTGGCAGCCTGAACGCGGCCCGGCGTGCAGCGGGCTCTGTGGCTCAGGCGGTGCGGGATGTGGCGCGGGGTGACCAGGGTCGGGCCTTCTGCGCAGTTCGACCCCCGGGGCACCATGCCGAGCCCCACAAGCCCATGGGGTTTTGCATCTTCTCCAACATCGCGGTGGGTGCCCGCGTCGCTCAGGCCTCGGGTTTCAAGCGGGTCGCGGTGGTGGACTTCGATGTTCACCACGGTAACGGTACCCAGGCGGCCCTGGCGGGGCAGGACAATCTGTTCTTCGCCTCGGTTCAGCAGTGGCCGATGTGGCCAGGCACCGGTCATCCCGATGAAGTGACCCCCGACAATATCCGCAACGCCGTCGTCGCCCCAGGTGCCCCCCGCGAAGACTGGCGCAGCGCCTTTGGGAGCCTGATGCCCCATGTGGACGCCTTTGCCCCGGACCTGATCCTGATCTCGGCCGGCTTCGACGCCCATGTCTTTGATCCGGTGGGCGACGCGCACCAGAGCCTTGAGGCCGACGACTTTGCCTGGGCGACCCGAGCGATTGCGACGGTGGCCCGGCGTCACTGTGGTGGAAGGATCGTCTCCTCGCTGGAGGGCGGCTATGGATTGGAGGCCCTGGGTCGATCTGCGGTGGCGCACCTGCGGGCCTTGGCCGAGGACTGACGACGCCGACGCCCCTCTACCCCGTTGCGGGCGGTGCGCGGCCTCTCTAGTTTGCCCCTAGCAGACACGGGAACCGACATGGCCGACGCCACCGACATTGCAGGACTCTCCTTCGAGCAGGCCCTTGCCGAGCTTGAAAAGATTGTGGCGCAACTGGAGTCAGGCCAGGCCCCGCTGGAGCAGTCCATCGAGCTCTATGAGCGCGGGGCCAAGCTGAAGGCCCACTGCGAGTCGCGGTTGGAAGCCGCGCGCTTGCGGGTAGAGAAGATCGTGATGGGGGCTGACGGGACGCCCGGCGTCGAAGCGGCCGAGTTCAACTGATGTCAAACCTCGCCCACCGCGTGACGGAGGCCGCTGATCTGGTCACGGTGGCGTTGGACGAGTTGTTGCCCCGCGCCGATGGACCAGAGTCTCGACTGACCGAGGCCATGCGCTATGCGGCCCTGGGACCGGGAAAGCGTCTGCGGCCCTTCTTTGCCATCGAGACTGGCAAGATGTTTGATCTCGAGGCCCGGCCGGTGTTGCGGGCGGCCTGCGCGGTGGAGTGCGTCCACGCCTATAGCCTGGTGCATGACGACCTTCCGGCCATGGACGATGACGACCTGCGGCGCGGACGGGCGACCGTACACAAGGCCTATGATGAGGCCACCGCGATCCTGGCGGGCGATGCCCTGCAAACCGCAGCCTTTGAGATTCTGTCCCATCCAGACACCCACAAGGATGGTGGTGTGCGGGCCGAAATGGTTCTTCGCCTGGCCCAGGCCTCGGGTGCCAAGGGCATGTGTGGCGGCCAGATGATCGACCTCCTGGGGGTTCGGGATGATCTTGGTGCGGTGGCCCGCATGCAGCGCCTGAAGACCGGAGCCTTGATCGCCGTGGCCTTCGAACTTCCCCTGATCATGGCCCATGCCGGCGACGGCGAGCGCCAGGCCCTGATGGCCTTCGCCCAGGACTTGGGCCTGGCCTACCAGATCGTCGATGATCTCCTGGACCACGAGGGCGAGAGTGCGGTCCTTGGCAAGAAGGCGGGCAAGGATGCCGCCAGGGGCAAGGCCAACTATGTCACCCTGCTGGGGGCCGAGGCGGCTCGTCAAAGACTGAACCTGCTGATTGAGCAGACCAAGGCCCACCTCGACGGCTTCGGACCCCGGGCTGAATTCCTGCGGGCCAGCGTGGATTTCGTGCTAGAGCGCCAGAACTGATTTCAGAGATTTGTCCGCGTAACATGCCGCCACATACGCCTCTGCTCGACCAAGTTGCTTGCCCTGCTGACATGCGCGGCTTCACGGCTGCCCAGCTCAGGCAGTTGGCTGACGAGCTCCGCGCCGAGATGATCGACGTGGTCTCCCAGACCGGCGGGCACTTCGGGGCGGGCCTGGGGGTGGTCGAACTGACCGTGGCCCTGCACCATGTCTACAAGACACCTGCCGACATTCTGATCTGGGACGTGGGCCACCAGGCCTATCCCCACAAGATCCTGACCGGTCGCCGCGATCGCATCCGAACTCTGCGGCAGGGTGGGGGGCTTTCGGGCTTCACCAAGCGCACCGAGAGCGAGTACGACCCCTTCGGTGCGGCCCATGCCGCCACCTCGATCTCTGCGGCCCTGGGTTTCTGTGCCGCCCGCGATGCCCACGGCAAGGACAACAGTGTCGTTGCGGTGATCGGCGACGGATCGATGAGTGCGGGGATGGCCTATGAGGCCATGAACAACGCGTGCGAGACCACCGGGCAGCTCACGGTCATCCTCAACGACAATGACATGTCCATTGCCCCGCCGGTGGGTGGGATGAGCGCCTATATGGCAAGACTGGTCTCCGGTGGCGGCTATCAGTCCCTGCGGCACCTGGGCAAGTCCATGGCCAAGGTCCTGCCCAAGCCTTTGCAGGAGGCGGCCCGCAAGGCCGAGGAATATGCTCGGGGCATGGTGACCGGGGGCACCTTCTTTGAGGAGTTGGGCTTCTACTATGTCGGTCCCATCGATGGCCACGACCTTGAGGCCCTGGTCCCGATCCTCAAAAACGCGCGGGAGATCAAGGATCGGCCTGTCCTGGTCCACGTCGTCACTCAAAAGGGCAAGGGCTATGCCCCTGCCGAGAGCGCGGCCGACAAGCTGCATGCGGTGGTCAAGTTCGACGTGGTCACCGGTCAGCAGGCCAAGTCCACGGCCCCCGCGCCGCCGCAATACACCAAGGTCTTCGCCCAGGAGCTGATCAAGCACGCAGAGCGCGACTCCAGCATCGTGGCGATCAATGCTGCCATGCCGTCTGGCACCGGGTTGGACCTGTTTGCCAAGCAGTTCCCTGACCGCACCTTCGATGTGGGGATTGCCGAGCAGCACGCCGTCACCTTCGCCGCTGGGATGGCCGCCGACGGGATGAAGCCGTTCTGCGCCATCTATTCGACCTTCCTGCAGCGCGGCTATGATCAGGTCGTCCACGACGTGGCGATCCAGCGACTGCCGGTCCGCTTTGCCATGGACCGGGCGGGCCTGGTGGGGGCTGACGGCCCCACCCACGCCGGCTCCTTCGACATCGGCTTCATGGGTGCCCTGCCGGGCATGATCCTGATGGCTCCGTCTGATGAGGCGGAGTTGGCCCACGCGGTGGCGACCGCCGTGGCCATCGATGATCGCCCCTCGGCCTTCCGCTATCCCCGTGGCGAGGGCGTCGGGGTT
>JANPAO010000360.1:0-7136 GCA_031429955.1 Phenylobacterium sp.
TCGCGTTTGCGGATCTCGCCGATGGCGGTCAGCCCGTCCATGACCGGCATCTGCATGTCCATCAGGATCAGATCAAAACTCGCCTGGGCGGCGGCCTCAACCGCCTCGGCTCCGTTTTCCACGCAGGTCAGGTCCACCCCCGCCGCACCCAGGATCAGTTGCACGACACGGCGGTTGGTAGGGTGATCCTCGGCCAGCAGCACGCGCATGGTCCCCAGATCCGCCTCGGTCTCGACCGTGGCGTCCGCGCCGCCCCAGATATCCACAGCCCCGTGGCGTCGCGGCAGTTCCAGGTCCAGGGTGAAGGTGGCCCCGGCCCCCAGGGTCGAGGTGGCCGACAGATCACCGCCCATGGCCTCGGCCAGGGACTTGGAAATCGCCAGGCCAAGGCCCGTGCCGCCGAATCGCCGGGTGATGGAGCCGTCGGCCTGTTGGAAGCGGCCAAACAGGCGCTGGCGGGTTTCCTCGTCAAAGCCGATGCCGGTATCGGACACCTCAAAGGTCAGGTGGCTGGTGGTTTCGTCCCGCCGCGCGCGAACCCGCAGCGTGACCTCACCGGCGGCGGTAAACTTCACCGCATTGCCCACCAGGTTTGAGAGAATCTGCCGCAGCCGTGGCGCATCGCCCTGATAGGATCCCTCGGCCTGGGGATCGAGATCGATCGTGAGCTTGAGGCCCTTGGCCTCCGCACTGGCCTGGAACAGGGCCGCGCAGGCCCGAACTGAGGCCCCCAGATCAAAGGATTCCGGTCGGATCTCCAGGTGACCGGCCTCGATGCGCGCCAGATCCAGAATGTCGGTCAGCAGGGCCTGCAGGGTCTGGGCCGAGGTCTCGATCAGCTCCACCATCTCACCCTGGTCGTGGCTGAGCGGCGTGCGGGCCAGGGCACCGGCAATTCCCATCACCCCGTTCAAGGGCGTGCGGATCTCGTGGCTCATATTGGCCAGGAATTCGCTCTTGGCGCGGTTGGCGGTCTCGGCCTCTTCCTTGGCCTTCACCAGCTCCATCTCGCCGCACTTCTCGCGGTCTATATCCCGCAGCACCCCCAGGACGCGGACCACGCGGCCACGGCTGTCGCGGATCGCCTCACAGGCCGAGCTGTGCCAGTGATAGGTCCCGTCTGGCTGGACGATGCGATAGATCCGCCGGAAGGCCTCCCCGCCGGCCATATAGTCATCCCAGGCTTGCTTGGCCTCCGCCCGGTCTTCGGGATGGGTGCTGGCCCAGATGTCGGTGTTCATCTCGTCATAGGTCTGGGCAACGGCTCCGTTGCCGTTGGGATCCTCAAAGCCTGCCGCACTCAGTTGGCGGCGCTTCCAGTCCATCTCCCACATCCGCAGGCCGCCGATCTCCAGGGCCAGCTTCAGCCGCTCCTCGCTGCGCTTGGCCTCTTCCAGGGCCTCGACAGTACGGGTCATGTCCACTGACATGATCAGCAGGCCGCCGATCTCGCCATTGGCCTCGAGCCAGGGATTGACCTCGACCCGCACCCACATGTGCCCCCCCTCCGGGAGGTTCACCAAAACCCGCTCGTTCTGGATCTGCTCGCCCTTGAGGCTACGATTGTAGATCGGGGCCCAGCGTTGGGTGTCGGGATAGGCCTCGTAGAGTGAGAGCCCCACCACCTCCTCGCTCGGCCGCTCGGCACGCCAGCGAGGGCTGGCCTGGACCACCCTCATGTCGCGGTCGGTCATGCACAGGGCGACGGGGGCTGCCTGGACAAAGGCCGAGATCAGATTGCGTGCCGCGGCCACTTCACCAGCCGCCCGCGCCACGTCCAGGCGGGCCGCGTGACGGGCCCATTCGTCGCCGGCCAAGGCCGCCAGGTCGGTCAGATAGTCCACCAGGTCTTGGTCAAAGGCTCTGGGGGCCACGTCAGTGACCAGGATGGCCCCCACGCCGCGACCATCGGCAAGCCGGATCGGTGCGCCGGCACAGAACCGGATGCCGGGCTCGCCGGTCACACCGCGGTGGGCCTTAACGCGATCATCCTGCCGGGCGTCGGCAATCCACATCACCCCCGATGACTGCAGGGCGAGGCCGGCGAAGGACTCTGCGGTGGGCACCTCGCTGCGCCAGTCTTCGGGCTGGCTCGCATGCCAGGTCTGATTCCCCCCCAACAGGATGACGTCGCTATTGGGTAGCTTGGCATAGGCCTGGGCCAGGCGTGCGATCCGGGCAAAGGTTGGCTTCAGCTCGGCAAGATCCAGCTCGCCGCCGGTGGCTGGGCGTTTGGCTTCGCCTTGCGAGGCCTCGTCCGTCTTGGCCATCAGTCGTTCCCCAAAATCCAGAGCCTGGCCGCCTGACGCGGCGCCCGGTTCAGGTGTCCGTCACGCGCCAGGTTTCAAACGGCGAGGCCACGGACTCCGGTGGAAGACGATGACGCCTCCAGAGTTAAATCTCTGTGACCGTCGCCGAACATCGGTCGGCAATCTCCGCCCCAGGTGCGAGCCAGAGGCACCTGGCATCCCTCGCAAACCCATCGTCGCCATCATGATGGTCAATCGTGGCGCCTAGTCAGCGCGCCCTTGCCCTGGCGTCACGGTTTGCGCAGAGCCGATTTCGTGACAGCGTGACCCCCATGCTGGCCCCTCAGGCCCGCCGGAGACCGACACCATGCCGGGGATTATTCTGCACCACTACGAGGCCTCGCCCTTCTCCCAGAAGGTACGCTGTTTTCTCGGCCTGAAGGGGCTGGCCTGGTCCTCCGTGGTCACCCCCAACATGATGCCCAAGGCCGATCTCACCCCCTTGACCGGCGGCTATCGCCGGGCACCGGTGATGCAGATCGGGGCGGACGTCTATTGTGACAGCCAGGTGATCCTGGCCGAGATCGAAGCCTTGGCTCCGACACCGGCGGCCACCGGCGGCGGAGCCTGGGCGGTGAACTTCTGGGCCGACCGGCTGTTCTTCCAGACCACAGTGCCGGTGATCTTTGGCGAACTGGGGGACGCGGTGCCCGCCGCCTTCATCGCCGACCGCGAAAAGCTCTCCGGCCGCCCCTTTGACGTCGCGGCCATGAAGGCCGCCGCCGGGGTCATGCGACCCCAATGGCGCGCCCATGCCGCCTGGATCGATCGGGGTCTTGCGGCTCAGCCCTTCCTCGATGGTGCAGTTCCCGGACTATCGGACGTGGCGGCCTACATGAATGTCATCTGGTTGGACCGGGCCTTGCCCGCCGTGGCGCGGGATCTGACTGCAGGCTTGACCCGCCTGCCGGCCTGGCGCGCGGCCATGGCGGCGCTCGGCGAGGGGGTCCGGACAGAGATGGCCCCCAGGGTCGCCCTGGAGATCGCTCGCGACACCGCACCCCGGGCGACGCCGGCTCACGACACCTCTGATCCCCTGGGTCTGGTACCCGGAACCCATGTGACGGTGATGGCCGATGACTATGGCCGTGACCCCATCGCCGGCGCCCTGGTGGCCGCGACGCCCGATCGCCTGATTATCGCCCGTGACTCCGCCGAGCTCGGTGCCCTGCACATTCACTTTCCCCGCGCCGGCTACATCGCCCTGCGCGCCAAACCCCTTTGAAGGAGCCTGTCATGGAAGAGCGGATCACGGTTGAGCTGAAGGATGGCGTTGCTGATGTGCGGCTGGTTCGTGCCGACAAGATGAACGCCCTGGACGACCACATGTTCCAGGCCCTGATCGACACTGGGGAAGCGTTGAAGACCCGTCCCGGCGTCCGGGTGATCGTGCTGTCGGGGGAGGGGCGAGCCTTCTGCGCCGGTCTCGACATGGGCAATTTCGGCAAGATGGCCTCCGGCGAGCGCGCCGGCGGAAAGTCCTCCACCGGTGAGGCCCTGCTGACGCCCAAGCGGACAGCGGGTGGCTCCAACCGCGCCCAGCACGCGGTGATGGTCTGGCGTGAACAGACTGTGCCGGTGATCGCCGCCATCCATGGCGTGGCCTTTGGCGGGGGCTTCCAATTGGCCCTGGGGGCCGACCTGCGGTTCGTGACCGCGGACACCCGCATGGCGGTAATGGAGATCAAGTGGGGCCTGGTGCCCGACATGGGTGGAATTGTGCTGATGAAGCGGCTGGTGCGCGACGATGTGGCCCGCGAGCTGACCTATAGCGGTCGCATCTTCGATGGTGAGGAGGCCCTGCGCCTGGGCTTCGCCACCCGGGTCTGCGCCGACCCCCGGGCCGAGGCCCTGGCCCTGGCCGCCGAGATCGCCGGCAAGAGTCCCAGCGCCATCCGGGGTGCCAAACGCCTGCTGGACCTGGCTCCCGATGCGGATCAGCACGCCATCCTGCTGGCCGAGAGCCAGGAACAGGGGGCCCTGATCGGCACCCCCAACCAGGTGGAGGCGATCATGTCCAACATGCAGAAGCGTGCGGCGGTCTATGCCGACTGACCTGACGCTCTACCACTGCGCCGATGCCCGCTCCTTCCGCGCCCTGTGGGCGCTGGAGGAGGTGGGGCTTGCCTACGAGCTGAGGCTCTTGCCCTTCCCGCCCCGGGTGTTGTCGCCGGAATACCTGGCGGAGAACCCCTTGGGGACCATCCCGCTGCTGGTGGATGGGGCAAGCCGGATGACTGAGAGCGCGGCCATCGTCCAGTATCTGGCCACCCGAGATGGCCCCTCGGCCCTGTCGGTCGAGCCCGGCGACCCTGCCTATGGCGACTGGCTGAACGGCCTGCACTTTGGCGAGGCGACCCTGACCTTTCCCCAGACCCTGGTGCTCCGTTACACGCGGCTGGAGCCCAAGGAGCGTCGCAATCCCCAGGTGGCGGAGGACTATGGTCGCTGGTTCAGCGCCCGGCTGAAAGGGCTCGATCCGCGTCTGGCGGCCAATGGCGGCTGGTACTGTGCCGGCCGCTTCACCGGGGCCGACATCTCGGTGGGCTATGCCCTGCTGCTGGCCCAGACCCTGGGCCTGGACGCCCGCTTCAGCTCCCCCGTGGCTGACTATTGGGCGCGGCTACAGGCGCGGGAGGGATTCGCGCGCGCGAAGGCTGCCCAGGCAGAAGCCCCGCCCGCGACCTGGCAAACCGCCTAACCTGCGGCCCATTCCTCCAGCACATCGGGGTCGCTCTCGCTGTACCGGGCACGAAGGGTGGAGAAGGCTGCGGGGCTCAGGATCTGCGACAGGGCCCAGACGGCAGCGCCGCGCACCAGGGGTGAGGGGTCGGCCAGCCGGTCTTCAACGACCCGTGCCAGGCTGGCATGCCCGGTGTTGCCCAAGGCATAGAGCACATTGCGGACAAACCGCGCGCGCCCGATGCGCTTGACCGGGCTCTTGGCAAACAGGGACCGGAACGCGGCGTCATCCAGTACCGCCAAATCCTCCAGCCTGGGTGCGCGCAAGGCCTCGCGCGCCTGCAATTTCTGTTCGTGAGCGATGGCGGCAAACTTGTTCCAGGGGCAGACCGCCAGGCAATCGTCGCAGCCATAGACGCGGTTGCCCAGGGCCGCGCGGAACTCTCGCGGGTTCGGCCCCTTCAGCTCAATGGTCAGGTAGGAGATGCAGCGCCGCGCATCCAGTTGGTAGGGCGCAGGAAAGGCCTGGGTGGGGCAGATGTCCAGGCAGGCCTGGCAGGAGCCGCAGTGGTCAGTCTCGGCGGCGTCAGCCACCAGCTCCAACGCCGTCAGGATCGAGCCGAGGAACAGCCAGGACCCGAACGTCCGGCTCACCAGATTGGTGTGTTTCCCCTGCCAGCCGAGGCCCGCCTGGGCTGCCAAGGGCTTTTCCATCAGCGGTGCGGTGTCGACAAAAACCTTCAGCTCGCCGCCAAACCGCGCGGCCATCCAGCCGGCCAATTGCTTCAGCCGGCCCTTGATGAGCTCATGATAGTCGTCGCCCTGGGCATAGACAGAGATCACCCCGGCGGTCTTGTCATCCAGGGCCGCCAGCGGGTTGGTGTCGGGGCCATAGTTGATCCCCAGCAGGACGGCGCTGCGGGCACCGTCCCACATGGCCCGGGGGTGGGCGCGCCTTGCTGCGGTGGTGGCCATCCAGTCCATCTCGCCGTGGCGCCCTTGGGCGATGAACTGTTCCAGGCGCTCTGAGGCTGGCCAAGGCGTGTCAACCCGAGTAACCCGGCAGACATCAAAACCCAGCTCGACGGCGCGGGCGGCGATCAGTTCAGAAGTCGAGGTCGTCATAATGCGCCGCCGGCACGAGGCCGGGCCAGCGATCGGCCAGCAGCGGCCGGAAGGCCGGCCTCGATTTCAGCTTCATGTACCAGGTCTTGACCGCCTGGAAGTCCGCCCAGGGCACGTCGCCAAAATAGTCAATCACCGACAGGTGGGCCGCAGCGGCAAAGTCGGCCAGGGACAGGCGCTGGCCCGCCAACCAGTCACGCTCGGCCAACAGGCTTTCGACATAGACCATATGGCCGCGCAGGGCTTCGCGACCTTGGCGCAGGGCTGCAAGGTCAGGTGCCCCCAGGCCCAGGAGCCGCTTTTCCATCTTCTCGTGCAGCAGATAGCCGGAGACCTCGGCGTCGAACTTGCGATCGAACCACTGCAGCAGGCGCCGGGCCTCGGCGCGTTCGGCCGGTTCGCGACCCAGCAGGGCGGGCTCGGGATTCTGTTCCTCGATGTGTTCGAGGATCGCCCGGGTCTCGCAGACCACGATCCGTTTGTCGCCATCGACCTCGACCAGCACCGGGGGCACGCCGGACGGGTTGAGGGCGGCGAACTCCGGCGGGCTCTCCCACCAGCGCACCTGCACCTCGGTGAAGGACAGCCGCTTTTCGCCCAGCGCCAGCCTCACCTGCCGCGAGGCGGGATCCAGCGGGAAATGGTGGAGGATGCGTTCGACGCTCATCGCAGGCCTGACTGATTCACCGCGCACTAACGCAGAGGGGCGTTAAGGGCGCGTTTACCGCGTCCCGTGCTCGGTCTCGCCGAAGGTGCCGCCGTGGGCCTCGGCCCGGCCGTGGGGATCAGGGTGGATGATAATGTCGGCGGCGGGGAAGGCCGCCAGCACCCGCTTCTCGGCGGCGACCATCGCCTCGTGCGCGTCCGCAGACTGCAGTCGGGATCGAGGTCCGCGTGCATCTGGATATGGATCCACGGCCCGGACGCGCGGGTGCGCAGCTGGTGAACGTCCTGGATGCGCGGGTCCTGGGTCATCAGGGCGATGATCCTTGTCCGGTCAGCTTCCGGCAGTTCGTGGTC
>JANPAO010000361.1:0-3933 GCA_031429955.1 Phenylobacterium sp.
GGGGTGAAAGCATGGGTGTCTATAACTTGGGCGATGTCGGCCCCGAACTGCCGGGTCCGGACGAATACTGGATCGCGCCAAATGCGGCGGTGATGGGAAGGGTGATTCTCAAGAAGAACGCCTCGATCTGGTTTGGCGCGACGGTGCGGGGCGACAATGATCCGATCATCATCGGCGAGAACTCCAATGTGCAGGATGGCTCGGTGCTGCACACCGACACCGGTTCGCCCCTGACCATCGGGGCCAATGTCACCGTCGGCCACATGGTGATGCTGCACGGCTGCACCATCGGCGACAATTCCCTGGTGGGGATTGGCTCCATCATCCTGAACGGGGCCAGGATCGGGAAGAACTGCCTGATCGGGGCCAATGTCCTGATCACCGAGGGCAAGGAGATCCCTGACAATTCCCTGGTGATGGGGGCTCCGGGCAAGGTGGTGCGCGACATCTCCGAGGGCCAGGCCCGAATGCTGGCGGCCGGGGCCATGCACTATGTCGCCAATTGGCAGCGCTATCGGGCTGAGCTGA
Organism: Phenylobacterium sp.; assembly: GCA_031429955.1. Lineage (GTDB taxonomy): Bacteria > Pseudomonadota > Alphaproteobacteria > Caulobacterales > Caulobacteraceae > Phenylobacterium. The sequence continues at coordinate 529 of JANPAO010000361.1, forward strand.
GGTCGGTGGGCTGAGGTGGTGTCTCAGATCTTCAGGACGTGCTTGGCCATGATGTTGCGTTGCACCTCGTCGGAGCCGCCGGCGATGCTGTCGGCGCGGCCTTCGAGATAGCGGACGGTCTCGCGGCGGGCCCACTCCGGCCCGAGGGGAGGGGCAGGCCCGCTGATCTCCGGAAACCAGGGGGCGGCATAGGGGCCGGCGCACTCAACATAGAGTTCGGTCAGCCGCTGGACGATGTCGGTGCCCTTGAGTATCAGCATCGAGGACTGGGCACCGGGGGCGGAGCCCGCGGCGACTTCCCACAGGGTGCGCAACTCGGTCATCTCCAGGGCCTTGAGCTCGATCTCGACGGCGGTGAGGCGCGACGCAAAGCCTGCGTCCTGGATCAGGCTGCCGCCAGAGGAGCCAGAAAGCTCGGTGGCGGCTGCAACACGTATCCCCCGCAGAAGGTTCAGGGACAGGGAGACAAAGGCCTGGCCCGTGCGCTCGTGGGTCAGCAGGCCCTTGGCATAGGTCCAGCCCTGGCCCTCGGCCCCGATCCGGTTCTCCACCGGCACCCGGACACCGTCAAAGGTGACGCGGTTGAAGGAATGGCGACCATCGATAGAGATGATGGGGATCACCTGGATGCCGGGTGACTTCATATCGATCAGCAGGAAGGTGATGCCGGCCTGAGGTTTGTTCTCGGTGGCTGTGCGGGTCAGACAGAACATCCAGTCGGCCTTGTGGGCCCCGCTGGTCCACACCTTTTCGCCGTCCACCACATAGGCGTCGCCGTCGCGCACGGCGCGGGTTCGCAGGGAGGCCAGGTCTGATCCCGACCCCGGCTCGGAATAGCCCTGACACCAGCGAGCCTTGTCGGCGATGATGTCGGGCAGGAAGCGCTGCTGCTGCTCGGGGCTGCCATAGCCAAACAGCACCGGCGCCAGCATGCCTGGCCCCATGCCGCCGACCTGGGCCGGCACGCCGGCGGCGGCGGTCTCCCGCTCCCAGATGAAGTTCTGCGCCGGGCTCCAGCCGGGGCCACCAAAGGCCACGGGGAACTTGTTCACCGCCCAGCCCTTGGCCAGCAGGGCGCTGTGCCAGCGCGCTTCGTGGGCGATGGAGCCGTCAAAGGCCTCGGGGGCTGGGAAGACCTCGGCAATCAGGGCGCGGACCTCGTCGCGGAAGGCGATCTCCTCGACGGAAAAACTCAGGTCCATGCCGCGGTCCGGATTGTTATTGTAAGGTCCGTAGAATAGTATCTGGCCCTGCCACAAACGGTCAACCGTCAGCGAGGCCCCGATGTCCGACGCGCCCTTTTCCACCACGGTCTTGGATGATGTAACGGCCGGGCCGGTGCGACGGCCCGACAATTTCTCCAAGAATGCCAAGGGCTCAATCCACGACGACGCCACGGCCCAGAAGCTGGGCTTCAAGGGCGGCACGGTGGCTGGCAACATCCACTTCGAGCAGTTCGCCCCGCTGCTGGCCCAGGTGCTGGGTCGCGACTGGTATCGCACCGGGAACCTGTCGCTGTATTTCCTCAACCCGACGACCGATGGGGAGCCCGTGCAGGTCTTTGCCAAGACCCCGGTGGCCCGGCCCGAGGGCGGGATGCGGGTCGAGGTCTGGATGGAGGATGCGCAGGGTCGTCGGGTCTCCGAGGGCACGGCAGCCAGTGGACCGCCGGATATGGAGTCCGCCCTGCGCCAAAAGCTGCGGACCGTGCGACCGCCGGAGGATCTGCGGATTCTGAAGGCGTCGAAGGTCGGCGATGTGTGCCTGAAGATCCCGGCTCACCTGGACCTGTCGCGCAACACCAACCGGCTGGAGTTCATAACTGAGCCGCTGCCGGAATATGAGGACCCGACCATCTGGGGCCAGCGGGTGGCCGCCCCGGCCATCGCCATCGACGCCATGCGGGTGGTGGAAACCCCCCTCTTCAAACCCGACGGCCCCTTCGTGGGCATGTTCGGCGCCATCGAGGTTCAGATGATCGACGGCCCGGTGTTCATGGAGCACGACTATCTGGTGGACGGCGAGATCCTGGCGCTTTTGGAGTCGCCCAAGACCGAGGTGGCCTGGTTTGAGAGCGTGATGCGCGATGCCAAGGACGGCCGCGACGTCTCGCGAATGATCCTGATGACCCGGCTGCTCAAAGGCGCGTCGCCGCTTTGGGCTGTGGCGATCTGAGGCGGGAAGGCGGGATGCACGCCGATCTCCCGGGCCTAAAGGGTTCGTGTAGCGGGTCTCACCAGCAACGCTCCGGACGCGCACTGTCGCACCCAGGGTTTATGCAATTGATATCATGTCACTGTAATCCGGCACAGGCCAAGGGCGTTCGGCAGTCGCCTCCATTCCCCTGCCGGATGCACGGCTTGCAGGCTGGACACGAAGCCCACGAAGCAAGCCAAGGACACGAAGGAGGGGGGAAACGGTCAAGCCGCCTCAAGGCCGTCGAGGCGCTGGAGTGCGTCCAGGACGCGCAGCGTCTGATACCCCGAAACTCTCAGGCTCTCGCCTGGGCCTGCGGGTGACGATCCACGCCGCCTTGCAAGGCCCGTCGGCCAGTCCCACTTGGTGTGCTTCGCGCCCTTGGTGAGCTTTGTGTCCTCATCGTCCGGCACCCGAGAGGACCCCGGCGCAGGACCTATCTGCTGACGAGGACGCCGCCGTCCCATGCGGCGATCCCCAGTTGGCGACGCCGAGCGGCTTGAGGTCTCGCTGGGGTTGCGGGCCAGTCAAGAGCGACTGAATGTACCATTACCGAAGGGCGCATGGGGGTTATTGCAACGGTCACCGTAACCTGGACCTATAGCCCGGTCGCCCAGCTCTATCACGACAAGGCTAGGGCCTATGACCCGGCCATGGAGCGGTTCCTGCAGACCGACCCCATCGGGCTTGACGTGAATGCATCATTTTTGATACGCCTTAGCCAATGGCCGATACTCGAAAGCGCCTGCCAGCCAGATTCTACGAAACTGCCAATGGCCGGGCGCCGGTGCGCGAGTTCCTCCTGGGTTTGACGGCAGGTGACCGGGCCGTAATCGGGAAGGATATCGCCAAGGCTGAGTTCGGTTGGCCAATTGGAATGCCCTCTTGCCGGACCCTGGGGGCGGGGTTGTTTGAAATTCGCAGCAACCTCAGCGACGGCAAGATTGGGCGGGTGCTGTTTGGCATCGCCGGCGGCAGCCTCGTGCTGTTGCATGGCTTCATCAAGAAGACACAGGCCACGCCAAAGGCGGAAATCGACTTGGCACGGAAGCGACTGAGGGAGGTGGTGTGATGGACAGCGAGAGGGGCCGGATCGGGGGGAGCTTTGCGGCCTTCCTGGATGAGCAGGGCATCCGTGAGGAGGTCGAAGGTCAGGCCGTCAAGGAACTCATTGCCGAGCAGATTGCGGCTGCGATGAAGGACAAGGGT
>JANPAO010000362.1:0-5602 GCA_031429955.1 Phenylobacterium sp.
CTTCCGACAGGCCCAGCACGGTGACGAAGAAGTCCCGGGTCTCCTGCAGGCGTGGCGTGGTGATATTGATGTGGTCGATAGCCCTCAGCATCGACCCTATTCCTCCAGCGGCACGCCGTAGAGTTCCAGCCGATGATCCACTAGGCGGTAGCCGAGCTTGCGGGCGATGGCTTCCTGCAGGGCCTCAATCTCTTCATCGACGAACTCCACCACCTTGCCCGATTTCATGTCGATGAGGTGGTCGTGGTGGATCTCGGTGGCCTCCTCATAGCGCGAGCGGCCGTCTCGGAAGTCGTGCCGGGCGATGATGCCCGCCTCTTCAAACAGCCGGACGGTGCGATAGACCGTGGCGATGGAGATGTGCGGGTCCACCTGGTGGGCGCGGCGGTAGAGTTCCTCCACGTCGGGGTGGTCCAGGGCCGCCGAGAGCACGTGGGCAATCACCCGCCGCTGCTCGGTCATGCGCATGCCCTTTTCGATGCAGAGATTTTCGATCCGGTCCACGAACCTGTTCCTGATTGTCCGGTTGGCTTTGTGCGAAGTCTAAAGGGGTGCGCCGGTCAGGTCGAGGCGCATCACCACGGCATCCACATAGACGCCAGCACCTCGGTCATAATAGCTCGGGCGCCGCCCCGCCGGAACAAACCCCTGACGCTGATAGAGGGCCAGGGCCGGATCATTGTCGACCGCCACCTCCAGGAACATCGCCGCCGCACCGCCGGCTCTGGCCAGGGCTGCGGCGGCAACCACCAGGGCCTGGGCGACGCCCTGACGGCGGGCCTGGGGATCCACCGCCAGGGTCAAAACCTCGGCCTCGCCGGCGATGGACCGGCAGAGGATCATGCCCAGGGGCGCTTGGCGCTCTGCGATCAGGCCATAGGCCCCCGGACCACTGGCAAGGTCGGCGATCTCTTCAGCACTCCAGCCGGGGGTAAAGGCCGCGCAATGCACCACCGACAACGCCTCCAGATCGGCCTCGACCGCTGAGCGCAGGTTCACAGGCTCAGTCCGCCGGGCAGCTTGGCGTCGGGAGCCCGCAGATAGAGCGGGCGCGGCGGAACCGGCGGGCGGACGGACGCCAGCCTGGCGACGGCCACCGGGTCGGCATGATCAGCCGCCATCAACCGGGCCGAGGGCAGGGCCGCTGAGATCAACCTGGCGCCTGATCCCACCAGGGTCAGATCCCCCAGACCCGCGAGGTCCGCAAGCCGCGCCATGGCATCGCTTAAGGACAGGGCGTCAGGCGCGCTGACCGCCACCCCATCGACGAAGGCCTGGAGATAGACCTGGTCGCGCCGCGCATCGATCACGGCCACCACCGCGCCAGAGATGGGTTGGGCGAGCGCCTCAAGGGTACCCACTCCCACCACGGGAAGGCTCAGCGCCGCGCCCAGCCCCTTGGCGAAGGCCAGGCCCACGCGCAGTCCGGTGAAGGATCCAGGACCGAGGGTCACGCCAACCCGCTGAAGGTCGTGGAAGGCCAGACCCGACCGCTCCATCACCTGGGCCACCAGGGGGGCCAGGCGTTCCTGATGGCCCCGGGTCATGGGCTCCACCAGGCGAGCAAACACCTGGTCTCCGTCCAGAACCGCCGCCGAACAGGCCCCCAGGCAGGTGTCGAGTGCCAGCAGTCTCAGAGGGTTTGCTCGACCCGGGTGACCTCGGGCACATAGTGCTTGAGCATGTTCTCAACCCCGGCCTTGAGGGTGGCCGAGGAGGAGGGGCAGCCCGAGCAGGCCCCGCGCAGGTGCAGCCAAACCACCCCCGTATCGGGCTCAAAGCGGTTGAACAGGATGTCTCCGCCATCCTGGGCCACGGACGGTCGGATGCGGGTATCCAGCAGGTCCTTGATCTCGGCCACCACCTGGGCGGTGTCGGCGTCATAGACCTCGCCCTCATCGTGGCCGCTGCTCTGGGCCTCAGCGACGGCGAAGAGCGGCTTGCCGGAGGCGAAGTGATCCATGATGGCCGCCAGGACCGGAGCCTTCAAATGTGCCCAGTCATGGTCGGGATGCTTGCCGACGGTGACGAAGTCGCCGCCGAAGAACACCCGCTCCACGCCATCGATGTGGAACAGGCCGGCCGCCAGGGGCGAGGCCTCTGCCTCCTGGGGACCCCGGAAGTCCCGTGATCCCTCAGCCAGGACCATCTGGCCTGGCAGGAACTTCAGAACCTCAGGGTTGGGTGTGGGTTCGGTTTGTATAAACATGCCGCAGATGTGGCGTGGGAACCGCCACGGCGCAAGCCTTGCTGCGCCCCCACCCCAAATGGCCGGACGCCAGCGATTGAATGGCGCTGAGAAAGGGTGTATCGCGCCCGCCGCGAGACGGCATCGGGCCGCCCAAGGGTGCCGCTTTTTCGGTCCCGGAGAATTTGGATGGCTGATCCGGTCAGCGTCGCCGAGGCGACGGAGGATTCGCAGCACGCCCCCCACACGGAAAGCTTCCGCGCCCTGGCGATCGGGGCCATCGGCGTGGTATTTGGCGATATCGGCACCAGCCCCCTCTACGCGATGCGCGAGGCGCTGCATCACACCCGGGACACCGTCTCCAATGAGATCGCGGTGCTGGGGGTCGTCTCCCTGGTGACCTGGGCCCTGATCCTGATTGTGACCATCAAATACGTGGTCTTCCTGATGCAGGCCGACAACAAGGGCGAGGGGGGAACCCTGGCCCTGATGGCCCTGGCGCAGCGCTCCCTGGGGCGCCGCTCCACGGCGGTCTTCTTCCTGGGCGTGATCGGCGCGGCGCTGTTCTACGGCGACGGAATCATCACCCCGGCGGTGTCCGTCCTTTCGGCGGTGGAAGGCCTGAAGGAGGCGCCGGGCGTCAGCAAGGAGATGGCCAACTGGGTGGTGCCCATTTCCGCCGGCATCCTGGTGGCCCTGTTCATGGTCCAGGCCAAGGGCACCGCCGGTATCGCCAAGTTCTTCGGGCCGATCACCGCCCTGTGGTTTCTGGTCCTCGCCGGCCTAGGGATCTTCCATATCATCGAGGACCCGTCGGTCTTCCGCGCCCTCCTGCCCCACTACGGGGTGATCTTCCTTTGGGATAACGGCCTGCTGGGGTTCATCATCCTGGGCAGCGTCTTCCTGGCGGTCACCGGGGCCGAGGCGCTCTATGCCGATATGGGGCACTTCGGAAAGAAGCCGATCCAGGCCGGCTGGCTCGTCCTGGTGCTTCCCGCCCTGCTGTTGAACTATCTGGGCCAAGGTGCCTTGGTGCTGTCGCACCCTGAATCGCGAACCAACCCCTTCTTCGACATGATCCCCGAGCCGATCTACTGGCCGGTGCTGATCCTGGCCACCGTGGCCACCGTCATCGCCAGCCAGGCGGTGATCACCGGTGCCTTCTCCATGACCCAGCAGGCGGTGCAACTGGGCCTGCTGCCCCGCATCGACATCCGCCGCACCAGTGAGACCCAGGCGGGCCAAATCTATGTGCCCCAGGTCAACACGATCCTGATGGTGGGCGTGCTGATCCTGCTCTTCACCTTCCAGAACTCCTCCAACCTCGCGGCCGCCTACGGCATCGCCGTGACCGGGGCGATGTTCGTCGACACCCTGCTGTTCTTCGTGATCATCAAGCACATGTGGAAGCGCCCCACCTGGCAGGCCTGGCTGGCCGCCCTGGGCTTTGGGGCCTTGGACGTGGTGTTCATCTCGTCGAACCTGCTGAAGATCCCCCAGGGTGCCTGGCTGCCCCTGGTCCTGGGCCTGGTGCTGGTGGTGATCATGTGGACCTGGACCCGTGGGGCTCAGATCCTCACCGACAAGACCCGCCGCGACTCCGTACCCCTGCTGGAGTTGTCGGAAATCCTTAAGTCCAGGCCGCCGCACCGCGCGCCGGGCACAGCCATCTTCCTGACCTCGGACCCTGAGATGTCGCCGGTGGCCCTGATGCACAATCTCAAGCACAACAAGGTGCTGCACGAGAAAAACATCATCCTGACCGTCCACACCACCGAGACGCCTCGGGTCAAGGACGACAATCGGGTGACCATCGAGCCGATCAACGACGACTTCAAGAAAGTCACCATCAACTATGGCTTCATGGAGAGCCCCAACCTGCCCAAGGCCCTGGGCCTCTGCCGCAAGCTGGGACTGAAGTTCGACATCATGGCCACCAGCTTCTTCCTGGGCCGCCGCTCGGTGGTGGCCTCGGCCCAGTCGGGCATGCCGCTCTGGCAGGACAAGCTGTTCATCTTCCTGATGCGCAACGCCGCACACCCCACCGACTTCTACAAGATCCCGCCAGGCCGGGTGGTGGAGCTTGGCACCCAGGTGACCGTCTGATGGTCTTCTCCCTGGTGGGTGACGGCCTTTGGATCATCGCCCTGTCGATTATGGCCCAGGCCACCCGGTCGGCTTGGGGCCAGATGACGCCGGAGACCTCGGTGCCGCTGCAATTTGCCCTCAACGGCAAGCCGACCTTGCGGGTCAAGCGCAACCTGGCCCTGATGCTGTTCCCGATACTGGCCTTCTTCCTGGGTCTGGCCCTGGTGGCCTTCAACCGCGGGGCCGCGTCTGATCCCCAGCAGGCCATCCTGCTGTTTGGGGTCCGCGCTACGGCCGCAGCCCTGATCGCCGTAGCCCATCTGCGCTGGCTCAGCGCGGCCCTGAAGCTGCTGGCCTCCGAAGGCGCGCTCAAGGCTTGATGCGCCGGGCCATTGGCCCCTATACGCCGCCGATCTCCTCTCCTGCCGAAAGCCAAGACCCATGTCCAAGCCCCCGATCAAGAAAGTCGTCCTGGCCTATTCCGGCGGCCTGGACACCTCGATCATCCTGAAGTGGCTGCAGACCGAGTACGGGGCCGAGGTCATCACCTTTACCGCCGACCTGGGTCAGGGCGAGGAGCTGGAGCCCGCCCGCGCCAAGGCCCTGGCCGCAGGGGTCAAGCCGGAGAACATCTTCATCGAAGACGTGCGTGAGGAGTTCGTGGCCGACTTCGTCTTCCCGATGTTCCGGGCCAACACCGTCTATGAGGGCCAGTACCTGTTGGGCACCTCCATCGCCCGGCCCCTGATCGCCAAGCGCCAGATCGAGATTGCGCGCAAGCTGGGGGCCGACGCCGTCAGCCACGGCTCCACAGGCAAGGGCAATGACCAGGTCCGCTACGAGGTGGCCTACTATGCCCTGGAGCCGGACATCCAGGTCATCGCGCCCTGGCGGGAGTGGGATTTCAAGAGCCGCGAGGCCCTGCTGGAATTTGCCGAACAGCACCAGATCCAGATCGCCAAGGACAAGCGCGGCGAGGCCCCCTTCAGCGTCGACGCCAACCTGCTGCACTCCTCCTCCGAGGGTAAGGTGCTGGAGGACCCTGCGGTCGAGGCGCCTGAGTTTGTCTATATGCGCACGATTGCGCCGGAGGACGCGCCCGACAAGGCCTGCGTCTTCACCATGGACTTCGAGAAGGGCGACCCCGTGGCCATCGACGGGGTGAAGATGAGCCCGGCCACCCTGCTGACCCGCCTCAACGAACTGGGTCACGACAATGGCGTGGGCCGCCTGGACCTGGTGGAAAACCGCTTCGTGGGCATGAAGTCACGGGGTGTCTATGAGACCCCCGGCGGCACCGTCCTGCTGGCCGCTCACCGGGGCATC
>JANPAO010000363.1:0-11092 GCA_031429955.1 Phenylobacterium sp.
TGGATACTCTTTCAACCGACGAGGGGCGCGCACCGGATGCCTCCAGTCCGCGCCCCCCTTTTTGACGTCTTGGCGACAGGCTGGACCTAGTGGGGGTCCGGCTTGATCACCGGCAGCTCATTGAACTGGTGGAACGGCGGCGGCGACGGCAGGGTCCATTCCAGGGTGGTGGCACCTTCACCCCAGGGATTGGCCTCGCCCTTGCGGCGCGACACCGCAGCCTCCACCAGGATCAGCAGGAAGACCACCACGCCCGAGGCGGTGATCACATAGCCGATGGTGGAGACCTGATTCCACAGGGTGAAGGCCTCCGGATAGTCCACATAGCGGCGCGGCATGCCCTGCAGGCCCAGGAAGTGCTGCGGGAAGAAGATCAGGTTCACGCCGATGAAGGTGATCCAGAAGTGCACGACCCCCATCCACTCGCGATACTTCACGCCAAAGATCTTCTCAAACCAGTAGTAGAAGCCGGCAAAGATCCCGAACACAGCCCCCAGGCTGAGCACATAGTGGAAGTGGGCCACGACATAGTAGGTGTCGTGCAGGCTGTAATCGACCCCGGCATTGGCCAGGACCACGCCGGTGACGCCGCCGACGGTGAACAGGAAGATGAAGCCCATCGCCCACAGCATCGGTGTCTTGAAGTCCACCGAACCGCCCCACATGGTGGCGATCCAGGAGAAGACCTTCACCCCGGTGGGCACCGCAATGACCATGGTGGCGGCCACGAAATAGGCCCGCAGGTTCACCGTCATGCCCACAGTGTACATATGGTGGGCCCAGACCACGAAGCCGACGAAGCCGATAGCCACCATGGCATAGGCCATTGCCAGATAGCCAAACACCGGCTTGCGCGAGAAGGTGGAGACGATCTGGCTGATCATGCCGAAGGCCGGCAGGATCAGGATGTACACTTCCGGGTGCCCGAAGAACCAGAACAGGTGCTGGTACATCACCGGGTCGCCGCCACCGGCAGCGTCGAAGAAGTGGGTGTGGAAGTTGCGATCGGTCAGCAACATGGTGATCGCGCCCGCCAGTACCGGCAGGGAGAGCAGCAGCAGGAACACCGTCACCAGGATTGACCACACAAACAGCGGCATGCGGTGCAGGGTCATGCCCGGCGCGCGCATGTTGAAGATGGTGGTAATGAAGTTGATGGCTCCCAGGATCGAACTGGCACCGGCCAGGTGGATCGAGAGAATGGCACAGTCCATGGCCGGGCCAGTATGGCCGGAGGTGGAGAGCGGCGGATAGAGGGTCCAGCCACCGCCGAAACCCTTGCCCGGACCGCCGTCGACAAACATCGAGATGATCAGCATCACCCAGGCCGCCACCAGCAGCCAGAAGGAGATGTTGTTCATCCGAGGGAAGGCCATGTCCGGCGCGCCGATCATCAGCGGCACGAACCAGTTGCCGAACCCGCCGATCATGGCGGGCATGACCATGAAGAAGATCATGATCAGGGCATGGGCCGTCACCACGGCATTGTAGCCGTGCTTGGAGGCCTCGATCATGCCCAGCTGGTCGAGCAACGACCCTTGAGTGAAGACCTGGATCCCCGGCTCGTAAAGCTCCCAGCGGATCAGGCCCGACAGGGCCCCACCCACGATCCCGGCCATGATGGCGAAGAGCAGGTAGAGCGTGCCGATGTCCTTGTGATTGGTGGAGAGGAACCAACGGGTGAAGAACCCGGGCTTGTGGTCGTGATCGTGATGCTCGTCAGCGGCGGCGTGGGCCATCTTACGCGTGTCCTAGATCAATTCGCGGCCGGCGCCGGAACAGGCGCAGGCGTGGGTGTCGTCGCTGCGGCGGCCGGAGCGGCAGCAGCGGGTGTGGCGGGGGCGAGGGCTGCGGCCGGGGCTGCAGCGTCGGTGGCGGCGACCGCCGCGACCGGAGCCGGAGCCGCGCCAATGGCGGCACCACCCTTGGTCGCCACCCAGGCGTCAAAGTCGGTCTGGCTGAGAACCTTGACCTCGATGGGCATGAAGGCGTGATCGACACCGCACAGCTCGCGGCACTGACCGTAATAGGTCCCGGGGCGATCGGCCTTGAACCAGATCTCATTGACCCGTCCGGGAACCGCGTCGGTAATGACGCCGAAGGCGGGCACCGCGAAGGCGTGGATCACATCGGCACCGGTCACCAGCACGCGCACCACCTGATTGACCGGCACCACCAGGGGCTCGGTCGCCGCCAGGCGATAGGGGACGTTCTTGGCCTTGGCCTCATCCTCGGGAAGGATGTTGGAGACGAACTCGCCGATCTTCTGGTCGGGATACTCATAGCCCCAGTACCACTGATAGCCCGTCGCCTTCACCGTCATGTAGGGCTTGGGCATGTCGTGATAGGCAAACAGCAGCTTGAACGAGAAGATCGAGATGCACATCAGGATCAGGACCGGCACGACGGTCCAGATCACCTCGATCAGGGTGTTGTGGCTCCACTTTGCCGGTACCGGATTGGACCGCTTGTTGTAGCGGATCACGATCCACATCAGCAGACCCAGCACCAGCAAACTGATGGCCGTAATCAGCGGCAGCAGAATGATGTTGTGGAAAAAGATCGCGTCGTCGCGCAGCGGGGTCACCCCCGGCTGCAAGTCGATCCCGCCCGGGGTGGGCTGGCCCACCAGATCCTCAGCCAGGGCCGAGACGCCCCAGAATGCTGTTATGGCGCCCGCTGCGGCACCGGCCGCCAGCGATCGCATACCCTGAAACCTCGACGTCATGTCCCCTCGGTCTGCTTGGCCAGACGCGTCTCGAAAATACGATCGCTCTGCCCGCCGTCATCGCGCCCCGTAACGGGTGGGGTTCGACCCTTCAAAGCGGTGCATACGCGCTCGCTGAGGCCTTGCCAAGGCGCTAGCGGTGCCAGAACAGCGACCATCAGACGTAGGCGCGTATTCCTGGACCGAACAGGCCGCCACCATCTGCACCAAAGGCGGGTCGCTGGGGTGACGACGGGGTCGCGAACCCCTATCTCTGGGCGCTGGTCAGACAAGGTACCGCTTTGATGAATGCTCACGCCCCCGCCGCCTCGATTTTGGAGTCCGCTGGTGTTTCCCCCGAGCGGGCCCGGCAGATCCTGGGTGACGCCTTGCAGGGGGCCGACGACGGCGAGCTGTTTGCCGAACGCTCGGAGAGTGAGTCGTTCCTGTTCGACGACGGGCGGCTGAAATCTGCGGCCTATGATTCGTCGGAGGGTTTTGGCCTGCGGGTGGTGGCGGGCGAGACGGCCGGCTACTCCCACTCCAGCGAGATTTCAGAGGCCTCCATTCGGCGCGCCGCCGCCTCGGCCTCCCTGGCCAAGCGCGGCTATGCCGGCGGCGGCGATGAGGCCCCCCGCGCCACCAACACCAAGCTCTATGGCGAGGATGATCCTACGGCCTCGCCGGTCTTTTCCGAGAAGGTCGCCCTGCTCCAGGAGATCGACGCCTGGTGCCGCGCCCGCGACCCGAGGGTCGTCCAGGTGATGGCCTCGCTCTCGGGCGAACGACGCACGGTGGAGATCCTGCGGGCCGATGGTCGCTTGATCCGCGATGTGCGCCCGCTGTCACGGATCAATGTCCAGATCACCGTCGAAAAGGATGGTCGCCGGGAGAACGGCTTCACCGGGGCCGGTGGCCGCGCCGGGTTCGAGGCCTGGATCAGCGCGGCCAACTGGCAGGACCAGGCCGAAGAGGCTCTACGCCAGGCCCTGGTCAATCTGGAGGCGGTTCCCTGCCCGGCCGGCGAGATGGATGAGGTCCTGGGGGCCGGCTGGAATGGCATCCTGCTGCACGAGGCGGTGGGTCACGGTCTGGAGGGGGATTTCAACCGCAAGGGCACCTCAGCCTTCGCCGGCCGGATCGGCGAGCGGGTGGCCGCCAAGGGCGTCACCGTGTTCGATGATGGCTCCCTGCCAGGGCGCCGGGGGTCCCTGACCGTTGACGATGAGGGGACGCCCACCGAGCGCACTGTGCTAATCGAGGACGGCATTCTGGTGGGTTACATGCACGACCGGATGAGTGCCCGGCTGATGGGCATGAAGGCCGGGGGCAATGGACGGCGCCAGTCCTATGCCCACATGCCCATGCCGCGCATGACCAATACCGCCATGGACAATGGCAAGACCAATACCCCCCGCGCCGAGATGATCGAGGCCACCAAGCGGGGACTCTATTGCGCCAATTTCGGCGGCGGCCAGGTAGACATCACCAATGGCAAGTTCGTCTTTCAGTGCACTGAGGCCTATCTGATCGAGGACGGCAAGATCACCACCCCAGTGAAGGGAGCCACCCTGATCGGCGACGGCCCCTCGGCACTGACTCGGGTGACCATGATCGGCAACGACTTCGACTTTGATCCCGGCGTCGGCGTCTGCGGCAAGTCGGGGCAGAGCGTTCCGGTGGGGGTGGGCCAGCCGTCTTTGAAGATTACCGGCCTGACCGTGGGCGGCACTGGCGTCTGAGGTCGCTCACCTTACGGCAATTTAACTAGCCCGGCGGGTGCGATCAGGGTCCCTTGCGCGCAGCGTCGGGAGGCCGTTGCATGTTATCTGCCCTAAGTCTGATTGCGGTCCTGGCCACCGGCCCCACCACGCCGACGGCCCCCGGGGTCATCAGCTATCCCCCGGCCTTCTTTGCCGAACAGCGGCCGACGACAGCTCTGGACATGGTGCAGCGCCTGCCGGGCTTCTCCCTGGACGGCGGCGACAATGTGCGCGGCTTTGAGGGATCGGCGGGCAATGTGCTGATCGACGGGGCCCGCCCTGTCTCCAAGACCGATGACCTGGAGGAGATCCTGCGACGGATCCCGGCCAGTCAGGTGGAGCATGTGGAACTGATCCGCGGCGGCGCACCGGGGATCGACATGCAGGGCAAGTCGATCCTGGCCAATGTGGTTCGGATCAAGGGCGGTGGGTTCTCCGGCCTGGTGGCCCTGGCCAACAATACCAACACCAATGGTCAGAGCCGAACGGGCCTGCGGCTGGAGGCCACCGGCCAGGCCGGGCCAGGGTCATGGGAGGGGAGCCTGAGATATGGTCAGGGCCTCAATGATGGGGCCGGGCCGGGTCCGCGTGTGCGGCTGGCACCCAATGGCGCGCCCCTGATCCTTTCCGACATCGACAGCCACGGTCAGGCCTATCAGTGGGTGGGCACCGGGGCCTATGAGGCCCCGCTGGCCGGCGGAAAGCTTAGGGTCAATGCTCGCGGCTTCTGGAACTGGTACGACTATAACGAACTGGATCGCATCCGCTTCCCGGTGCGTGCTCTCGAATCTAGCCACTACAGCGAAGACGAGTATGAGGTCGAGCTGGGCGGTCGCTTTGCCCGCGACCTGGGGCCCCGCAGCCAGTTGGAACTGGTGGGTCTGCAGAAGCTCACCGGCCAAGACATCGTCTCACCGTCCCGCGCGCCGACCTCCAGTTCCGACTTCTTCCTCGACAAGAAGACCAGCGAGACCATTGGCCGTGGCGTTCTGAAATACCGCCTCAGCGATCGCATGTCCTTCGAGGCCGGTGCTGAGTCGGCCCTCAACATCCTGGAGAGCGAGACCGATATCCTGGCCAATGGCCGCCCGGTCATTCTGCCGGCTGCCGACGTCAGGGTGACCGAAAAGCGCGGTGAGCTGTTTGGCAAGGCGGTCTGGAAGCCCTCCCCGGCCCTGACCCTGGAAACAGGTTTGCGCTACGAGGGCTCGGCCCTCTCCTCCGAGGGCGATGTTGCTCTGGAAAAGACCCTCTACTTCGCCAAGCCAAGGGTCGCGGCGGCCTGGGCCCCCGATGACAAGACCCAGCTTCGCCTCAGCTATGAGCGGGTGGTGGGACAGTTGAAGTTCTCAGACTTCGTGGCCGACTCCTCCCCCAATCGAGGTGGTCTGGCCGTCGGCAACCCGAATCTCGCGCCCGAACAGGCCTGGGTGGCGGAGGCGGCGGTGGAGCGGCGCTTCTGGACCAAGGGTGCCGTGGTCCTGACCCTGCGCCACTCCCAACTCACCGATGTGATCGACCGGGCGCCGATCCTGGCGGGCGGGGCCTATTTCGACTCCCCCAGCAATATCGGGGATGGCACCAAGGACGAGCTGATCTTCAACGCGACCCTGCCCCTGGATGCGCTCCTCAAAGGGGCCCAGATACGAGGCGAGACCACCTGGCGCCGCTCGGAGGTCACCGACCCCACCACCGGCGAAAAGCGCGAGATCTCCAATCTCAAACCCAATGAATGGGAAGCCCACTTCACCCACGACCTGCCGCAGTACCGGATGAGCTGGGGGATCGACGCCTTCGGAGCCTGGCGCGAAACCTCCTATCGATTCAACGAGGTCTATACCGACAAGCTGAAGACCTTTGTGATCGTCTTCGCCGAATGGAAGGCCAGGCCCGACCTCACGGTCCGCGCCGAGGTCAACAATGCCACCGAGCGCGGCTTCCGCCATACCCAGGTGGTCTATGACGGGCCACGGGGTCGCGCCCCGCTGAAATATGTCGATGACCGCGACATCCAGTTTGGCCGTGGCCTCTATGTCCGGGTTCGCAAGACCTTCGGCTGACCCGGGACCGCCCATGAAGAAGGCTGGGCACCAGGGCACCCAGCCTTCATCACAACCCTTGACCGGCGGGCTTAGCGCTCGATGGCGCTCGGGGCATCGTCGGCATGAGCCCAGCCCCGGACCACAAAGCTGATCAGGATGAAGACCACCCCAGAGACCACCCCGGCCCAGCCCAGCTTGCTGAAGCCATCGATGGAGGTGGCGAGCGCCGCCTGGGGATCGAGCACCTGGCCGCCGATGCTTTCGGACCCCATCAGGCCGGCAATCTTGCCGCCGACAAATTGGGCGATGGAGGAGGACAGGAACCAGACGGCCATCATGAAGCTGACCACCGAGGGCAGGGACAGCTTGGTGATCTCCGACAGGCCGACCGGCGATAGGAACAGCTCGCCGGTGGTGTGCAGCAGATAGAGCACCCCCAACAGCATCAGCGGCACCTTGAAGCTGGCATCGGCCAGCCCCGCGCCCCAGACCACCACCAGGAAGCCCAGCCCCACCTGCACAAGACCCAGGCCAAACTTCATGGTCGGGTTCAAGTCCAGCTTGCGGCTGGCCAAGTAGGCCCACATGGCCGCAAAGATCGGCGCGAAGATCAGAATGAACCCGGCATTGAAGGACTGAGTCTGGGCGGCACCGACCGTGGCATCGACAAAGAAGACGCTGGCCGGATCCAGACCGATGGCACGGATCTGATCCGGCGTGCCGATGGGGATGCCCAACAGGGTCACCGCCTGGGAGGTGACGGTCATGTCGACATTGGTGGAGGCAAATAGGTTCAGCGAGGTTCCGGCCTGTTCAAACAGGGTGAAGAACACCACTGCGCCAAAGATCAGCACCACGGCCAGGAACATCCGCTGCCGCTCCACCCAGGTCTTGCAGACAAAGACCAGGATCCAGCCGATGGCCGCCAGGGAGGCCACGATGGACACCGACAACGCCAGACCCACCACATCATTGTTGGGCACCAGCAGCCAGACCAGACCCACGCCGGCCAGGGATGTCAGGTAGATCAGCCACTCGCGATTGATCGGGCCGATCAGCGGCCGGGCCAGCAGCTCGGGATCGGCCGGTTCGCCGTGGCCCTCCAGGTGCTTCTTGCCCAGGACAAAGACCACAAAGCCCAGCGCCATGCCGGCGCCCGCCAGGCCAAAGCCCGCCCACCAGCCCACCGTCTGGCCCAGCAGGCCACAGAGGATCGAGGCCCAGAAGGCACCCAGATTGATGCCGTAATAGTAGAGGGTGAAGCCTGAATCCCGTCGCGGATCGCCCTGAGGATAGAGCTGGCCGACGATGGTAGAGATGTTGGGCTTTAGGAATCCGACCCCCATGATGATCAGGGAAATGGCCAGGTAGAAGGCATTAACCCCCGACTTGTCCTGGGTGGTCTCCATCTTGAAGCTGTCCTTGGGCAGGACCTGGGGCAGCGGGCCTTGGTCGCCAAGGCCCTTGATCTCCAGGCCCCCGTCGGCGGCGGGACCAAATTCATAGGACTTGCCTGCCACCACCAGATGGGCGGTCCGCTCATCAATGCGGCCCTCGGCCGCCACCTCATAGCTCTGGCCTGCATAGACCAGGTTCTGGGTCGCAGGCTTGCCCTCATAGGCCATGGTGAAGTGGCCCGCCACCAGCAGCAGCGCCCCAAAGGCGACGGCCTTGCGCGTGCCGAGATAGCGGTCAGCCAGGATGCCCCCCAGCAGGGGCAGCAGATAGACCAGCGAGGTATAGGAGCCGTACTGGGCCGAGGCCGTGGCCTGGTCGAACAACAGGTGCTGGGTCAGGTAGAAGATCAGGATCCCGCGCATGCCGTAGTAGGAGAACCGCTCCACATCTCCGCAAAGAACAGGATGATCAGCCCTCTTGGGTGATTTCGCAGGAGTTGGAGCAGGACGGGAAGGCCGGTCACCAGGGTGACGACGATCCCGAGCATAACGACAAGGTTCAACATGAAGGCGGTCTTCCGATCCCTGGGAGGCCGACGCTGGCGGGGTTGTTTCACCCCCGTCGGGCTGTTTGACGGGAGAAGATCACGGAGACCTCGTCAACACAAGCAAGCCTGGGCCCGCCGAAAAGCGTCTGGCGCCAGCACACGCCCAGGCCTAGTGTCCGCTCAGGAGGCCCGTGCCATGATGATCCCCGGTCCCGACCATCCCATCACCATCCATCCCGGCGAGACTCGCTGGCGCGTGAAATTCGCCGGCCATGTGATCGCCGATTCGGCCGATGCCCTGGTGCTGGTGGAGGCCGCCTATCCGCCGGCGATCTATTTTCCGCGCCAGGACGTCTCGATGGAATTCCTGTCACGCACGGCACGCTCGACCTATTGCCCCTACAAGGGTCATGCGGCCTATTTCACCGTCCTGATGGACGGGCAGTTCGCTGAGAACGGCGTGTGGACCTATGAGGACCCCTATCCAGCCATGGCGCAGATCGACGAACGGCTGGCCTTCTATGCCGACCGGTTCGAGGTCTATGCGGTGGACGATGATGTGGTCGATCCACACCACCAGACCACACGGCCCTCGACCATCGACGCGGCGATCCTGCACACCGACTCAGGCTCCGGCGTCAGCCAGCAGCCTCACTGGCCAGCCAAACCCGCGAGATAGACGATGCCTCAGTAGGCAAAGGCCTCAAACACCTTGCTGGCGTCACCGGCCCAGGGGCCGTGATAGAGTTCCAGCAGGCGCTCGGCCGGGGTGATCCCGCTGTCGGCGATCTCCTCCAACTCGGTGAGATAGCCGGTCTCGTCGATCATGCCGCCATTGAGGCGGTTACGGGCCTTCAAGCCGGACCGGGCGATGGCCACCATGTCGCGGGCCACGTCCTGGACGCTGCGGCCATTCACCTGGGCTTTCAGACCGATACGGGCCACGTCGGCGCGAAGCCGCTCGTGATCGCTCACCGACCAGTCCTTGCAAAGGTCCCAGGCCGCCGCCAAGGCCGCCTGGTCATAGAAGATCCCGGTCCATAGCGCCGGGAGGGCGCAGAGCCGTCCCCAGGGACCAGCGTCAGCCCCGCGCATTTCCAGGTACTGCTTGAGGCGCACCTCCGGGAACAGGGTGGAGGTGTGGTCGACCCAGTCCTTGATGGTCGGGCGCTGACCCGGCATCTCCAGCAGATCACCGGCCAGGAACTTGCGGAACGACTTGCCCGACAGGTCGAGGTACTTGCCGTCGCGCTTGGCGAAGTACATCGGCACGTCCAGGGCATACCGGGCATAGGTCTCGTAGGTGAAGCCGTCTTCGAAGACGAAGCCCAGCATGCCGGTGCGGTCGGGATCGGTGTCGGTCCAGATCCGCGCACGGCTGGACAGCCAGCCGGTGGGCTTGCCTTCCACAAAGGGCGAATTGGCGAAAAGGGCGGTGACGATGGGCTGCAGGGCTAGGCTAACCCGGAACTTGGCGATCATGTCGGCTTCGGAACCGAAGTCGAGATTGGCCTGCACCGTGCAGGTGCGGAACATCATGTCCAGCCCAAGATTGCCCACCTTGGGCATGTATTCCCGCATGATCTTGTAGCGGCCCTTGGGCATCACCGGCACGTCCTCGCGCCGCCAGACGGGGGTATGGCCCAGGCCCAGGAACCCCAGGCCGAGCTCGTCGGCCACCACCTTGACCTCCTGCAGGTGGGTG
The DNA here is from genome assembly GCA_031429955.1 of Phenylobacterium sp. GTDB lineage: Bacteria > Pseudomonadota > Alphaproteobacteria > Caulobacterales > Caulobacteraceae > Phenylobacterium. Next base: position 10,163 of record JANPAO010000363.1, read on the forward strand.
CCGGTTTCCTCACAGATGTCGTGCATGGTCTCCAACGGCGCGCCCGAAAGCTCGAACTGGCCGCCCGGCTCCAGGCTGACATTGGCCTTGCCCCGCTCCAGGGCGATGACGTGACCGCCCTCCTCCACCGGCTTCCAGCCAAAGCGGGTCAGACCGGCCAAAAGGGCCTTGATGCCAGCGGGTCCCTCATAGGCAACCGGGTCATGGCTGCCGAGCCTGAACACGAACTTCTCGTGCTCGGCACCCACGCGCCATTGGTCGGCGGGCTTTTCGCCGGCCTCGAACCAATGGACCAGATCCTCAAACGCGAGGGGTCGGTCGTCGCTCGCGACGTCGGCCATGAATATCTCCCCAACCCATCATGAACACACCGAACGAGCGTTTGATCCCGAACGGCGGCGATCTTTACGCTGTTCACACAGGTGGGCGCAATTCTCGAAAGCTCAAGGGTTGCGCCAGTCGCCCATCGCGGCTTGCCAGAGGGTCAGGGCGCTGATGGCAGCGGTGTCGGCGCGCAGAATTCGCGGACCCAGGCTGGCAGGTACAGCGAAGGCCAAGCTGCGCAAGCCGTCCCGCTCGGCCGAAGTGAAGCCGCCCTCAGGTCCGATCAGGATCGCCCAGGGCTCGTTGGCCGCGCCAACCAGGACCGCAAGCGCCGGCTTGGCATCGCCGGCCTCATCGCAGAAAAGCAGCCTGCGCCCGGCCCAGGCCTTCAAAAGTGCTGGCAGTTTCATCGGCTCTTGAACCTCGGGCACGTCCAGTCGCCCGGTCTGTTCCGCAGCTTCCACCGCAATGGCCTGCAGGCGCTCGACCCGGACCCGGTCGGCATTGGTCCGCTCGGTCAGCACCAGCCGCACCCGTCGCGCCCCCAGTTCCGTCGCCTTCTCAACAATGGTCTCCAGCCGGCCCCGCTTGACCACGGCGATCAGC
>JANPAO010000364.1:0-2341 GCA_031429955.1 Phenylobacterium sp.
GTGCGATGTTCAAGGAAGCCGGCGGGGCCGAGGGCTTCGATGTCATCTATGACGCCGTCGGCGGTGACTATGCCGAGCCGGCCTTGCGGTCCATTGCCTGGGAGGGTCGCTATCTGGTGATCGGCTTTGCCGCTGGCGACATTCCGAAGATCCCGCTGAACCTGACCCTGTTGAAGGGCTGCGATATTGTCGGCGTCTTCTGGGGCACCTGGACGGCCAAGAACCCCGAACTGTTTGTGAAGAGCATCGAGGAACTGCTGGAGCTCTACGCCCAGGGCAAGATCAAGCCCTATGTCTCCGAGCGCTTCACCCTCGAAAATGGGGCCGACGCCATCGCCCACCTGGGCAGTCGCAAGGCGATGGGCAAGGTGGTGGTGACGGTCGACTAGGTTGCCCGGCATCAGAACCGACTTTCAAAGGCGACTGCCAAGCTTTAGTGATCGCTGATCATATAGGGATACATGCACATGGCGGGTCGTCTTGAGGGCAAGGTCGCGGTGATCACCGGGGCCGCTTCCGGCATCGGCCTGGGAACGGTTGAACTGTTCGTGGCGGAGGGTGCCTGCGTCGTGGCCGCCGACATCCAAGACGCCAAGGGGGCGATCCTGGAGCAGCGGTTCCCCGGCAAGGTGGTCTATGCCCACTGCGACGTGACCCAGGAGGCGCAGATCGAGGCGGCGATGAAGCTGGCCAAGAGCGTGTTCGGCGGTCTGGACATCCTGTTCAACAATGCCGGAATCTCCGACATGATGACCGCCATCCCGGAGATCACCGCCGAAGGCTGGAGCGGGATCTTCGACATCCTGGTCCGGGGTCCGGCCCTGGGGATGAAGCACGCCGTGCCCCTGATGCTGGAGCGGGGCGGCGGGTCGATCATCAACACCGCCTCCATAGCCGGCCTGCAGGCCGGCTATGGCCCTATCGCCTACTCCACCGCCAAGGCCGGGGTGATCCATATGAGCCGGGTGGCCGCGGCCCAGCTCTCGCCCCAGAAGATCCGGGTCAATGCCATCTGCCCGGGCCTGATCGCCACCTCGATCTTCGGGGCCTCCATCGGCCTGCCCCGCGATGTGGCCGACCAGATGGCCGCACGAGTGGCCGAGGGTTCCGCCAAGGTCCAACCGGTGCCCAAGGCCGGCATGCCCGAGGACATCGCCAAGGCCGCCCTCTACCTGGCCAGCGAGGACTCAGCCTTCGTCTCTGGAACCCATATCGTCGTCGATGGGGGTATCACTGTGGGGCCACGTCATGGTTGGGACCCGGAGGCCGGCTCGCCCTTCGCCGCCATGCTGGGGGACCTGCTGCCCGGCGCGCCGAGCTGAGCTTGGGTGCCACCCTTCCAGACCTGGCGATCAGCCTTGATCCGGCCCGTCTGAGCGCGGCCTTCGCCCGCTTCGGACGCCTGCACATTCCAGGCATCTTCCGGCCCAGACAAGCCCAGGCCATTCATACAGCCCTGGTGGCTGCCCCCTACCACCGCTCGCTCACGGCCCTGGGCAAGAGCTACGACATCGCCCTCGACACCCTGGCGGCCATGCCGGCGCAGCGTCGCGCCGAGCTGGAGGCCGCGATCCTGGAGGGGGGCAAGACCGGGTTCCAGTACCAGTTCGACGCCTGGCGGCTGTCGGACCTGATGGAGGCGGGTCAGAGAGCGGGCGGTGACCTGGCGGCCCTGGAAGGGGTCTATGACCGGCTCAATTCCGAGCCCTTCCTGGCCTTTGTCCGCGCTCTGACGGGCGATCCGCGCTGCGCCTATGCCGACGCCCAGGCCACCCGCTACCGTCCCGGGGACTTCCTCACCGCCCATGACGACGATGTGGCGGGCAAACACCGCCTCTATGCCTATGTGTTGAACTTCACCCCATCCTGGCGGCCCGACTGGGGCGGACTGCTGGCCTTTCATGAGGCCGACGGCCATGTCAGCGAGGCCTATAGTCCCAGCTTCAACGCCCTGAACATCTTCCGCGTGCCGCAGCTCCATGCCGTGACCCAGGTGGCCAGCTTCGCCGGCGCTCACCGCCTCTCCATCACCGGGTGGGTCCGTGAGCGCTGACACAGCCGCCTCCGAGCTTTCGCCCAATCTGCGCGGGGCCCTGTGGATGCTGGGATCGGCCCTGGCCTTCACCGCCATGACCACCCTGATCAAGTACCTGGGAGCCGACTATCCGGCGGCCCTGCAGACCTTCTATCGCCAGTTGGCCGGGTTCGTGATCCTGCTGCCGATCATCCTGAAACGTCGCGGGGCGGTGTTTGCCACTACCCGCCCAGGCATCCTGCTGTTCCGCTCAGCGGCCGGCACGGTGGGTATGATCCTCTCCTTCTACGCCTTCCAGAAGATGCC
>JANPAO010000365.1:0-14952 GCA_031429955.1 Phenylobacterium sp.
GCACCGACGGTAGAGCAGGCGCGGCCGAGGTCTTGGCCTGGGCGCTATCTTTCTTGCTGCCACCCAGCAGCGTGCCGACCAGGAAGAACAGCCCCACGAGCAGGGCCAATCCGATGGCAAATAGATAGGACGATTTTATGCGCATAAAGCCGTTTCCCCGAGCCCAGCAGCCGTTTGACGACGGTGCACACGGCGACCGAACGTGCCTGAATCCTATTTGCATAGGTTGCAGTGCTTTTGATGCCACGGTTATGGGAGCGCAAATGAAATCGCCGACAGGATTGGGTGAATGCCGCAATATGTGACCGCTGCGCCGCAGGAATTGCGCATAGCCTTGCCCTCGGGATCGCGGTAGCGCTGCCCCTCGACTTTTCCTGCCGGAGACATCTACCGTGAAGTACCTGCACACCATGGTCCGTGTGGCCGATCTCGAGGCGTCGTTGGCCTTCTATTGCGGGGGCTTGGGCCTGAAGCAACTCTCTCGGGTCGAGAATAGCGCCGGTCGGTTCACCCTGCTGTTCCTCTGTGCCCCTGGCGATGAGGAGCTTGCAAAGGCCAGCCGCGCCCCAACGGTTGAGCTGACCTACAACTGGGACCCTGAGGACTATCAGGGGGGTCGCAATTTCGGCCACCTGGCCTATGCGGTCGATGACATCTACGAGCTCTGCGCCCGGCTGCAGGCCAGCGGCGTTACCATCAATCGCCCGCCCCGCGATGGCCACATGGCCTTTGTGCGATCGCCAGACGGGATCTCCGTGGAGCTGCTGCAGGCAGGGCCGGCCAAGGCTCCGGCTGAGCCCTGGCTCTCGATGGCCAACACCGGTGTCTGGTAGGGGCACCGGATCTGAGGGCTGTGGTGGCGCGTCGGCAGGCAGGGGAACCTAGCAGCTTGGCCAAGCGTGCCGGATCTCGAAAGACCGTGTCCGCCGCCAACCTTGCTGATCTCGGCGAGGCACGACTTGCTGAGATTCTCATGGACCTCGCCGAGGCCGACCCGGCGGTCAAGCGACGGCTGCGGCTGGAACTGGCCGGGGAGGCGGGGCCTGAGGATCTGGCCGCTGAGGTGTCCAAGCGCCTGACCGCCATTGAGACGCGCCGGTCTCGGGTCCACTGGCGCAAGTACAAGGACTTCGTTCGCGATCTGGATCTCCAGCGCGCGATGATCGCCGGCAAGATGGCCGAGCAATCACCAGCCCTGGCGGTGACGTTTCTGTGGCGCTTCCTGGCCATGTCTGAGGGCGTGTTTGATCTCACCCGCGATGACAAGGGCGAGGTCGAGGCGGCGTTTCGGACCGCAGTGGAAGACCTGGGACGCGTCGCGGTGGGGTCAGGCGTCCCGGGCGTGCAGTTGGCCGAAGAGGCGTTCCGCGCCATGGAGGCTGACGAAGTCCTGATCACGGCTCGGCTGGTGGAAGTGCTGCTGCCGGCCCTTGATGCTGCAGGTGTGGCCAGGCTTCGGGGCCTTCTGACCGAGAGATTGGCCCGGAAAGGTCGCCCAAGGCTCGGGTTCCGGGTGGCGATCCAGCAACTGGCCGATGCCCAGGGGGATGTGGATGGCTACATCGCCACCCTGGCCGCGAGCGAAGTTTTGCAGCCCCTGATCGGGGCCGGGATCGCCAGCCGCCTGACGGCCGCTGGCCGAGCGCCGGAGGCCCTGGCGGCGCTCAAGCAGTCTGCGCCCCCGGCCTATGCCGACCTAGCGCGGTCCCCTTCACGGGTGGTGACCTCCAGCGTGGGCTTGGTGGTCTGGGAAGAGGCCTATCTCCAGGCCCTTGAGGCCGATGGCCAGGGCGAGCTGGCTCAGACCGTTCGCTGGTTGGGGTTTGAACAGCGTCTGTCGCCAGACCTGCTGCGAGCCTATCTCAAAAGGTTGGCCGACTTTGACGACGTGGTGGCCGAGGACAAGGCCATGGCCCATGTGGCGGGCACCCCCAGCTTCATAGACGCGCTGCGGTTCTTCATGGCTTGGCCGGCTCTGAGCCAGGCTGCGGCCCTGATCCTGGCGCGGCCCAGCGAGATCGTGGAGGATGACGATGAGAGCCTGCAGGATGCCGCAGCGGCTCTGCAGGGTCGATATCCCTTGGCCGCCACCTTGCTCTACCGCGCCCTGATCGCGGTCATGCTGCGGCAGGGTCGACGGAGTTGGTATCCCAAAGCGGCGACCTGGATGGCTGAGTGCGAAGCCATGGTCCAGCTGATTGGGGACTACGGGGCCTTCGAAAGCCACGCCGAGTTTGTTCGGAAAACGGGGCCGATCCCCAGTTTCTGACAGGCCCTGGCCTTGCCGTTGGACCGCGGTTGGCGCAGAGGACGGCTATGGCCATGCACAAACGACGGATTGATCGCGCTCAGCGGTTTCGGGCGCGACGAGTCTGGTGGGAACGGAACGGCCCCTTCACCCGCGGCTTGCTGACCGGCACCCTGCTGACCCTGGTGGCCGTCTGGATCACCAAGTTTGCCATGGCGACCTTTTAGGGCGCGACCAGGTAGATCGGATTGCCGATCAGCCAGAGGCGACCGTCAGGGCTGCGCACATGGACGCCGATCCAGTGGCGTGCGCCGTCGCCGGTCAGGGCGACCGTGACGGTGGCGTCATCGCTATCTAGGGCCAGGTCGCGGCCCTTCCCCTGAGGTACGCCGTCCCCCACCAACTGCGCGATCCCGCCCTTGGCCCCCACCACACGCACCTGCAGGGTGGCATGCTCATCCTTGGCCAGGACCAGATCATCGCCCATCTGGACACGCCGCTCCCCCTGGATGGCGGTGACCTCGAGCAGGCGTGTGGTGCTGCCCGTCACGTCGATGAAGACGTGGCCCTTGGCGATGGCCTCAAGGATAGCGGGTTGCGACAGGTCTGTCGCGTGGACCACGGTGGTGGGAGATCCCACGGAACCGGGCTTGCCGGGATCCAGACTGGCGTCGTGATTGTCTGAGCCGCCGATGCCGGTGATCTTGAACCCTGAGTTTAGCTGCCGCTCCCAGAAGGGCAGGCCAGAGACCGCACTCTCGGCCCCGCCGGGAAACACCAGGGAGCCGCCATTGACCACCTCGATGGCCGAGATGCGGGCCATGTCGGTGTCCTTGACGGTCCAGCCACAGCCCATGCAGAGCTCGCCCGAGGGCAGGCCCGGGTGATTGATGGAGATCAGGCCGCCGGCCTTCTTCACCTCAGTCAGGATGGCGGCCAGGTCGCGGGCGCGGGGCGATCCCAGTTGGAAATCGAGGGGTCCGGTCGGCCCAAAGACATTGGCGTGGCCAAAGAAGGTCGTGATCTCCCGCCCGGGGATCAGCAGCAGATCGTCGAAATAGGGGGCCAGTTCCCGCAGCGCGCCGTTCTGGGAGGTGGCGTTGTGGTCGGTGATGGCGATGAAGTCCAGGCCCCGGGCGGTGGCGACTTCCAGGGTCTTGAACACAGGGCAGGGCACCTTCTGCCCCCGCCTCGACAGGCAAGTGCCGTCGCTGTGACCGGTGTGCATGTGCAGGTCGCCGCGATACCAGCCGGGACCGGCCTTCAAGGGCTCGGCCTGGAACCCGGCAAAGGTCGCGTCGCGCTGGAAATAGATGCGAGCGGTATAGGTCGCCTGGCTGGCGGCGCGGATATTGGGCACCCCCAGCACCAGCTTCCAGGTCCCGGCCGGCAAGGGACCTGGCAGATAGGAGGGCGTGGCCTCGGCATCTGAGAGGGTGATCCTGGACTTGTTGCCGCCGCTCCAGCCGCGAAACCGCTGGGGATCACGCAGGCCAAGGTCGATGACCGACTTCTGGTCTCCACCCGTATAGGCGAAATCCACCGTCAGCTGGGTCACGCCGGCCGGGACGCGAAAAGACACTTCGCGATAGGTCTGGTGGTCCTGGCCTGTCATGTTGCCGGTGAGGGTCAGGTCCGGTGCGGGGCCAGCCTGGGCGGGCTGTGACAGCAGGGCTGCGGCCAGGGTCAGGGCGATCAGCATAGGGCGGAGGCTGTGGGGCTGCATGGGCTGTGCCTAGGCCGTGCGGCGGGCGCGGGTCAGGAGGATGGCTTCCAGAGCCAGGGCAAGGGCCCCGCCGGCTGCCAGGGCCGCGACGGTGGGCTTGTCGGCCTGCTCGGCCACATAGACCCCCACCAGGCCCCAGACAACGGGCACCAGATAGACCCTCGACCGCAATCGCCAGCCCACTGCGGCTGCCACCAGCACGACGGCACCGACTGCGCCCACGGACCACATCAGTTGCGGCTGGATCAGACCCTGGGCGGTCAGGACGGTGAAGAGGTTCAGGCCCGAGGCGATGGTCAGCCAGCCGGCCAGCAGGGCCAGGGGCCAGGCGATTAGCAGCCTGTCGGTCTTCGAAGGCGCAGGTTCGTTCCGACGTGCACGGTCCAGACCGACAATGAGGGCTGTGGCTGAGGTGACGATGATCGCCACGCTGGCCCACTGGGCATTGAAGGCCGAGGCCAGGATCCAGACCCCGCACCCCAGGATCGCCACCGCCGAGGGCCATGCCAGGGCGGCCAGGGTCGCACTCTCCCGCGCCGCCAAGAGCTGATAGAGGCCATAGGCGATCAGCCCCAGATAGATCACCCCCCAGATCGAGAAGGCATAGGGCGCGGCCCTCAGGGTCTGATCCCCTAGTCCGGCGAACTCAGCCTGCGACAGGCCGATATCCTGGCTCATGGTGAAAGCCGGAATGGCGATGGCCGCGATCACAGCGAGCGCAACGGCCAGGCTGCGGCCCAGGGGTTTGGTGCTCATGTCCAGTCTCCGGTGGTCCCCCAGAAGCGCGCGATCTCGCATCGGGTTCCACAGAGCAAGGATAGGCGCATTTTGACGATGGTGGCAGCCGGGGTGCAGGGGGGCGGTGATGAGCGCAGGTTCCACCGGCGCTTTTCCATTGTCGCGCCAGCTTGGCCGCGCCTATCTGGGCCTATGCAAGTTTTCACCCCGCCCGGAGGCCGCTGAATGGCCGGGTTTCTCACCGATGCCTTGACGGCCCAGTTGGCGGTGCAGGACTTTGCCGAGCTGGAGGCGGGGCGGGACGAGGCGGCCGTGCGGCGGCTGCAGGGGGCGACCCTGGCCCGGCCCCAGGTGGTGGATGGCTTCTATTATCTGGGGGACATGCTCAACCGGCTGGGGCGGAACCTTGAGGCCGAGCGGGTGCTGCGTCGGGCGGTGGCGCTCAATCCCTGCGCGGAGGTGAGGCTGGGCCTTGCCTTTGTGCTGATGTGCCAGGGCCGTTACCCCGAGGGGTGGGCGCTATACCGCGCGCGCCATGAGATCGCGGGAGCTGGCCTGCCTAGGGCCGCCGACTTTCCCTATCCTGAGTGGACCGGGCAGGAGCTTTCCGGAAAGCATCTGGTGATCTTCCCCGAGCAGGGGTTCGGCGACCAGATCCAGTTTGCGCGGTTCGTGCCCCAGCTATTGGCCAGGGGCGCTGAGGTGACCTTGCTATGCCGTCCGGGGCTGGAGCGGCTGTTGTGTGACAGCTTGCCGGACGCCCGCGTGCTGGCCGCCGCTGGAGCTGTCGAGTTTCCCGACCCTGACTATTGGGCCATGGTGGGCGGGCTGGTGGGGCCCCTGGGTACCACCCTGGAGACCGTGCCTGGCGATCCGTATCTAACCACCGGCGCGACCTGGCCAGCCCTGGCACCCGGTCGCAAGATCGGGCTGATGACCAAGGGCAGCCCGACCCAGGCCAAGGACCGCGCCCGCTCCCTGCCCTCCGATGTGGCTGCCCGGCTGGCAGCGTCCCTGCCGGGCCAGGTGATCGACCTTGATCCAGCCCTGACCGGGGCCAAGGATTTTGCCCAGACCGCTGCCCTTATCCGCCAACTGGACCTGGTGGTCACCGTCGACACCTCCGTGGCCCATCTGGCTGGGGGGATGGGCAAGCCCTGCTGGGTGCTGTTGTCGCACCTGGGCATCGACTGGCGGTGGTTGAGGGATCGAACCGACAGCCCCTGGTACCCATCGGTGCGGCTGTTCCGCCAGGGACCTGACCTGGACTGGGGGCCGGTGATTGCGCAGGTGGCGAGCGAGGGAGCGGGCATTTGATGAGGAACTTTCGGGGCTAGTCCAATAGGTGGCGGGGATTCTTACCTCTCGACTCCCGAACGCGTTACGCCCTTGACTTGGGAATAGTTGTGGTCACAATAAATTAGTGGAAATCGAGTTCGACCCCGCCAAGGATAGGCTCAACATCGCCAAGCACGGCGTGACTCTGGAGGCGGCAACGGAGCTCGAGATCTACGCCGTGGTTCGTGATGATCGACACAACTATGACGAAGATCGGTTCAACGCCTTTGGCGTGTTGCGAGGCCAGCCCTACTGCCTGACCTTTGCCGTTCGGCAAGGTCGTATCCGGGCGATCAGCCTGCGTCGCGCCCGATCCAAGGAGTTCAAACGCTATGTCCCATAGGCACCCGCCCTCGACTCCCGACGACGCCCCGTTCGACGATCGCGACAATCCGGAATGGACCGAGGCCATGTTCGCCAAGGCCCAACCACCAGAAGCGGTGTTGCCGCCTGACGTGCTGGCTGCCTTCAAGCGCCCAAGGGGTCGGCCCCTGAAGGCCTCACCAAAGATCCGCGTTGCCGTTCGCCTCGACCCCGACGTGGTGGACCACTTCAAGGCCGCCGGGCCGGGCTGGCAGACGCGGATCAACGAGGCCTTGGTGGGGCTCGTGCGCAAGTGAGCGACATCCTCACCCCAAACCATACGAGACCCCATGACGCCTGAGCTCCACGGATTTTGCCACCCCGACTACCGGGCGATTGAGACCGCATTCCTGGCGGGTTTCAACGAGGGCTTGGAGGTGGGGTCATCTATCGCCGTCATGCGCCACGGGGAGCCGGTGGTGGATCTTTGGGCGGGATTTCGGGACTTCGAGACCCGCACCCGGCCCTGGGAGGAGGACACAATCGTCATGGTCCACTCCACCACCAAGATCGCGACGATCCTGTCGTTTCTGATGCTGGTGGATCGCGGTCTGGTGGAACTGGAGGCCCCGGTCGCCACCTACTGGCCGCAGTTTGCCACCGGCGGCAAGGGCCACGTCACAGTGCGTGAAGCGCTATCCCATCGCGCCGGGGTGCCAGGGTTCGTGCCCGCCGTCCCATTTGAATTCATTCAGGACTGGGACGCCTGCGTGGCCAATATCGCGGCCCAAACCCACTGGTTCGGCGGAGACAGCCAGCTTTGCTATCACGGTATAACCTATGGCTATGTGCTGGGCGAGGTGATGCGCCGGGTCGATGGCCGCAAACCCACGCAGTTCTTCCGCGAGGAGATTGCTGAGCCCGCAGGCATCGACCTGCAGATCGGCCTGGCGCAATACAGCGAGCGGGCGCGGGTGGCCGGGGTTGGCTTTCTGACGCCGCCCACGGGCCTGCCCGGTCCCGAAGATGGGCTGGCTGGGCGCGTCCTCACCAGTTGGGGGAAGGGCGATGTCAGCGCGCTTCCGGCGTTTTGCGAAAGCTGGGAAAGCCAGCGCGCGGACTACCCCTCGGGCAACGCCTTTACCAATGCGCGGGCCATCGCGCGCATGTGTGCGATCCCTGCGGGGGGTGGCATGCTGGATGGCCACCGCTATCTCTCCAAGGCCCTGATTGATGAGGCCTCGTCACTGCAGGTCGAAGGTGTCGAGCCTCAGATGGGGATGATGAGAATGGGCCTGGGCTTTGGCCTGCACATTGCGGCCTTTCCCGCACCCAGCCCCACCAGCTTTCACTGGGGCGGCTTTGGCGGCTCCTTCGGCGTGATGGATCAGATGACGGGCATCAGCGCCGGCTATGCCCAAAATAGCTGGGCAGCGGGGATCGGGGACCGTCGCAGGGGACGTCTTTGGAAGGCCCTGGGGGTGGTCATGGCGGGGGTGAGCGCTTCGGGGTGACTTGGGACGGTCGAAGGCCCAACCCGGCTACTTTTTGTGGAAAAGGCAGCGGGGCGTGCTGCCGTTGACTCAAATGTTCTTCGTTTGTTCTTGACAATTCCAGATTGTATGTAGGATGTTTGAGCTCCGAGGTGAGCGGGAGACCGCCGAGCGCCTCTGGACACAAGAGAGGCCGGAGGGGTCAATTGGCGCAATCGAGAAGAGGTCAACTTTCCCCATCAATAGCACAAACGCTTAGATCGCTACCGGTCGCGGATCGCCGCCTTGACGATATCAAGCGGGCTCCTTGGAGTCCAAACCCGCTAGTCCGGATGGGTGATCAGGCCTTCAAGCAAATCAACCGTGGCGGTGCCTGCGTTCTGGTCCCAGTCGACAATTCCGGACTTTCCCCTGACGAACTTTCCCAAAGGCGGAGGGACGTGGCTCGGATCGTATACATGACCGACCATCCGCTCGGGGGTGCTGCCTATGGGCTTGCGACCCTCGCAAATGCACCAAGAAAGGCGCGCGATCAGGCGCTCTTGGCTGGCGGTGTGTTAGATACCGGGCTTGCCCTTGCAGCACCGCGCGTGCGCGAGGCCCTCACTCCCCCGACCGCACCACGCTTGGTGTTGGACTCTTCGATCGCGGCGCAGCCGAGTATCCGATTTGGACAACTCACGAACCGTGGGCAAGCGACTGGCGTTCGGGCGACGATCACGGCTCCTTTGCTTGGCACCGGGACCAGGGCCAATCGGAAATTGCGTCCCCCCGGTTGGCAAGGCAATGGGGACACCCACAACGAGGGGCGCGGCCATCTGCTTGGCAAGCAGTTGGGGGGGACAGGCAAGGACATGAAGAACCTCATGACTCTGACCCAGAATGATACCAATTCGTCCTGGATGCAGAGCTTCGAAAACGGTGTGGCGCGCATGGTTCGGGCTGGGCAGGTTGTCGAGTATTCCGTTCTGCCTCTCTATAGCGGCCGGGCGTTGCCGCCACAGTCGGTGCTGATGACGGCGGTCGGATCTCGTGACTCATTGCCGCCTAAACTTGTTCCCAACCCGGCAGGACGTCGCAAGTGACCCTGAAAGCCCTCGTCGAGCGCATACCTCCGCCCGTTGCGCCCTTTGAGGCCTTCCTAGGGCCTTGGGAGCCGATTGAGGCCGCAGTCGGGATGGTGATGCCGCAGGATTACAAGGACTTTGTCGGCCTCTATGGCTCAGGTTACTTCATGCAGTTTCTTGGGATCAGCGTCCCGCAGTCGGCCAATCCCAATGTGGATTTCGTATCCAGCGTCCGGTCAATCTGCAAGACCTTCGAAAAGTTCGAGGACCTCCTCGACCCCATGTGGCCCAAAGCTGGCGGGTTGTTGCCCTTCGGGTCGACGGACAATGGAGATTACCTGCTCTGGCTCACCCGAGGCGCGCCAGATGAGTGGCCGGTTGTGATCTGGGGGCGGCACGAACCCGACCTTGAGCTTTTTGAATGCGGACTCGTCGCTTTCCTCACCGGGCTGGTGACCGGCGAAATCGCGCCCCAGGCATTTCCGGATGAATTTTTGGTCTGCGACCACCTTTTCCAGGCGAGCTCACCGCTATAGCCAGACTGTTCAAGACGGGTCGTTCGGAGGGCCTCCGTCGCATGGCGACGGACCGCAGTTCCAATGGCTCCCCGAGCAGGACTCGAACCTGCGACAAGTCGGTTAACAGCCGACTGCTCTACCAACTGAGCTATCGAGGATCACCGTTGGAGGCGGGCGTATACGATGACCTGCGGTTCGGTGCAAGAGTCCGAAATGCCTTGTCTCAGTAGCCGGCGGCCTTGCCATTGGGTTGGCCGTCGACGATCTGATCGAGGTACTCGCTGAGCCCATAGCCGACCTTGTCGCCGCAGCGATAGCGGGTCATGCCCTCGGTGATTCGGGTCTGCAGTTCCTGACCGTCCGGGGTGGTGCGGCGGTTTCGCAGGGGGATCAGGGACATGACCTCACCGGTGACCTCATAGGCCTTGCCGCCATGGGTTTTGATCTTGGCGCGCAGGGCGGTCTGATAGCCATTGGCGTCCCAGTCGGAGGTGATGGCGCACTCGGAGATCAGGTCATAGGCCCCGTCGGCAAAGACCATACCCCCCTGGCGCGCGCCGCCCTTGCCGTCACCGATCACGCTCAGCATCATGCCAAAGTCGCGGCCGAAATTCATCGGACACCAGCGGTACCAGTCGATGGCCTGCCAGTGGCGCGGACCCCAGGACTTGTCCCTCAGGCCAAAGCCCTCGATCTCGAATCGCTCGTCGCCGACGGTGAAGACCCCCTTGGCGGCGCAATGCTGCTCATAGTGGGCCTTGGCGAAGGACTTTTCCGGGTCGATCTCGATGGGGGTGCCGTCCTCGCGGACGGTCTCGCCGCCGTACATCGGCGACACACCCTCATAGTCCAGGCTGACCGTGCAGGGCAGGGTGGGGTTCTCGCGAAAGGCTCGCTTGGGGTCGGCCATCTCATGGGGTCGGGCGAGAATCAGCGCCTTGCCGGAATAGGTCACTTGCAGATGCTTGAAGGGTTCGATCACCTCGACCTTCAGGCCGCCGGCGTCCATGGCGGCGTTGTCGGCGATCTGGGGCCTGGCGAACATGAAGGCCACCCTGCCATCCGGCAGGTAGAGGCAGATGGTCATCTCGGCATAGTGCTCGTTGGCGCGGTTGCCGATGCGGAACCAGCCGCCGGTCTGGCGGTTGGGATCGAAAACGTTGAAGTACATGCTTTCGTTGTAGTTTTTGACATCTCCAGGATCGTGGGTGAATTCGTCCTGGGGGTCGAGCCGGGTCTTGTAGCCGGTGGGGGTCTTGGCCATGGCATCCTCCATCCGCAGTCTGGGCGCGGTTGTGGCGCAAGTCTGCGCCCTTGACGCCGGGGCCGCCAAGCGGGTCAGCCAAAAAAGAGCCCGGCCGAAGCCGGGCTGTAAAAGTCATGATGGTGGGGTGTCTTCAAGGAAGACCACGACAGGATCGACCGCCATGGTTACTCAAAGATGAATCATCGACTCGCGGCGTGCGATTGCGGCGGGTCCTGGAGGAGGGTGTGGTGAGTATCGGTTACGACTATGACGTGGCCCGCCAGCGCTTCCTGGCCGCCGCCGCCCAGGCTGGGGCCGAGGTGGCCTCCTTCGTTCATCCGAACCAGGTAGGGCCAGGAGGATGCGAGTTGGCGGTGGACCTGGCCTGGCTAGGCCCCGCCACGGCCCAGCGGGTCTTGCTGGTCACTTCGGGCATGCACGGGTTTGAGGGGCCTGCGGGTTCGGAGGTTCAGAGCCTGTGGCTGGAGGCGGGTCCCTCGGGCCTGGCACCCGACACTGCCGTGGTGTTGGTCCATGCCCTCAATCCCTGGGGCTTTGCCTATGTCAGCCGCCTTACCGAGAACAATGTCGACCTCAATCGCAACTTCATCGACTGGTCAGGGCCACGACCGGCCAATCCCTATTATCACCACATCCGCGACGCGATCCGGGTCAAGGACCTCTCGCCTCAAACCCTGATGGGCCTGATGGCTGAGCAGGCACGGCTGGTGGGGGAACTGGGACCAGCGGCCATGCAGGTGGCTTCAGACTATGGCCAATACGGAGATCCCCAGGGCCTGACCTTCGGCGGCGCGGGGCCGGAGTTTGGTCATCAGGTCATGCGCCAGCAGATCGTGCCGCGCCTGGCCAACGTCACCGAACTTGGGTTGATCGACCTGCACACCGGCGTCGGTGCCTATGGCGAGGTGGCGATCCTGCCCATCGACGGCCCAGCCAGCGCCAATGCCCAGAGGTTGCTGGACTGGTGGGGCAAGGACCTGGTGCAGGGCTGGAAACGCTCCACCTTCGAAGCTGCCATCGAGGCCGACCCCAACACCGCCAACCTGCCGGTGGTCAAGACCGGTGAGATGCGCGAAGCGCTCGTCGAATGGCTGCCCAAGGCCAGGGTCACCGGCGCGGTGGTGGAGTTTGGCACCGAGACCCAAGCCTCCCTGCCGGAGGTGGTTTTTGTAACCCTCTATGAGCGCTGGCTGCGGTTCGAGCATGGGGGCGACCGCATGGCCCCAGAGCACAAGGCGTTCCGCGATGCGGCCTGGCGTTGCTATACCCCCAGCGATCCGGCGTGGTGCGAGGTGGTGCGTCGTGAGGGCCCAGCCTTGATCCACCAGGCGCTTGCAGGCCTGGCAAGGCTGTAGCGGGCCATGCGTATTCACTTCACCGGTATTGCCGGGGCGGGCATGAGCGCGGTGGCGCTGATGATGCGCGATGCCGGGCACGAGGTTTCCGGGTCTGACGAGGACGTGTTCCCGCCCATGTCCACCTATGTGGCCGGGCTCGGCTTTCCGGTGACCTACCGGTTCGATGCCGCCAACCTTCCGCCAGGCTTGGATATCCTGGTCCTGGGCACCAGCGCCAAGCTGGGGGGGCAAGACAATGTGGAGGTGGCCGCCGCCCGGGCGCGAGGGGCCCGGATCACCACCTTTGCCGAACTGGTGGGGGAGGTGACCGCTGCGCGCGACAACATCGTCGTCGCCGGCTCCTTCGGCAAGTCCACCTGCACCGCCCTGATGGCCCATATCCTGCGCAGCGCCGGTCACGACTCCGGCTGGATGATCGGGGCCATCTCGCCCTCCCTGCCGGCCACGGGGCATTGGGGGACCTGCCGCGAGATGCTGCTGGAAGGTGACGAGTACATCGTCGGCAACGGCGACAGCCGGTCGAAGTTTGCTCTCTATCACCCGCGCGACCTGCTGCTGACCTCCTTGATCCACGACCACGTCAATGTCTTCCCGACCTTTGAGGACTATGAGGCCCCGTTTGTGGATCTGCTGCGGGCCTTGCCGGGCGAGGGGCTGCTGGTGGCGCGGGAACACCCTGCCATCCGCAAGGTCATCGGCCAGACGCACGCGCGGGTCGTCTGGTACGACACCGCCCCCTGTGAGGGTTGGTACAGCCAGGCCGTGGTCTACGGCGAGACCACCGCCTTCCAGCTCGTCGGCCCGAATGAAGAATTGATCCCGCTGACCACCACCCTGCTGGGCAGCCACAATATCGAGAACATCGTCGGGGTCGCGGCCTTCCTGCTGGAGCGCGGGCTGGTGAGTGCCCAGCAACTGGCGATGGGGGTGGCCAGTTTTGGGGGCATTCGCCGGCGGCTGGACCGGTTGACCGGGACCTCAAAGGTGCCGCTGATCGAAGGCTTCGGATCGTCCTACGAAAAGGCCCGCTCGGCCATCGAGGCCCTGCAACTTCACTATCCCACCCGGCCGTTGATCGTGGTCTTTGAGCCCCACACCTTTTCCTGGCGCAGCCGTGACGCCCTGTCCTGGTATGACACTGTGTTTGCCGGCGTCTCTCAGGTGCTGGTGATCCCACCGCCGGGTCACGGTGCCGACAGCCACCACCAGTCCAGCCACGGTGAGATCCTGGCGCGGGTTCAGGCGGCAGGCACCTCGGCGCAAGGTCCGACCGACGCACAGGCTGTCACCCAGGCGCTGTCGGACCTCAAGGGCGACGAGATTGTCCTGCTGCTGTCCTCGGGGCCATTGCTGGGATTGCCAGACAGCCTGCCGCCAGTGATGGATCGCCTGTACGGCTAGAACTTGTCCGCGCTATCGCCATGCCGCGCATCGCGAAACGGCGAGGCGGCGAGATAGAGCACCGCCAGGACAAACCCGCCGATGGCGATCCAGAGCGTGGGTCGATAGCCGATATGGTCGGCAAGCCAGCCGCCGATCGGGGCCCCGACGACGATCATGGCCCGGTTAAGGGACCGCATGGTGGTGTTCATCCGTCCCTGGAGGGCATCGGGCGTCACGGCCTGGCGGTAGCCCATCTCATTGGCGTTCTGAGCCCCCATGCCCAGGCCATAGAGCCCCTGGCCCAGAGCCAGGGCGGCGAGCGTCGCGGGACCTCCCGCCGCCGGGGCCAGGGCGATAACGGCCCAGGCGAAGGGCATCAGGGCGCGGCAGACAATCACGGTGCGCCCGGCTCCCCAGGCCATCCCCAAGGGGCGGGCCAGGAAGCTCCCCAGCAGGCCGGTGACGCCGGCTGCGGCCAGGGCCACCCCCATCTCGAAGGCCGAGAGCTTCAATTCCAGCAATGTGAAGGGCACGAAGACCGTCACCAGCATGCTGTTGAACAGGAACCAGCCGTGGGTGCCCAGGGCAAACGGGGCCAGCATCGGATGGCGGTAGACAAAGCTCAGGCCTTCGCCGATCTCCCGGCGAAGGTCGAGTTTGCGACCGGTCTGCTCGGGCTTCTGCTCGACAATGGGAATGCGCCACACCACCAGGGCTGAGATCAGATAGGAGACCGCATCCACCAGGACCGCGAGGGGCGCGCTCAAGGCGGTGACCAGGGCACCGGCAATGGCGGGTCCCGAGGTCTGAGCCACCGCGGCACCCTGGTCCAGACGCGCATTGGCCGCCACCAGTGACGGTCTCGGAACCAGGCGCGGCACAAAGGACTGTGATGCGGCATCGTTCAACAGGGTCAGGACGCCGAATGTGGCGACGAAGGCCATCAGCAGGGGCAGGGTCAACAGGCCGATCGACCACAGGCCCGGGATCGCCCCCAGCAGCACTGCGCGGCCCAGATCGGTGGCCACCATGATCGGCTTGCGCCTTCGACGATCCACCCAGGCACCCAACACCAGACCCAGGACCAGATAGGGCAGCCAGCGCGCGGCATTCAACAGGCCGACATCTGTGGCGCTGCCCTTCAGGGTGATCACCACCAGAACCTGGAGGGCCAGGGTGGTGACATAGGTTCCAAACTGCGAAACCGTCTCGGCCGACCAGAAGGCGAGATAGCCCGGAAGGCGGAAGACATCCCCGGGTCTTGGCTCGTCCCCGTCCATGTGTCCCCCAACCGCTGACGGCCCATCCTAGGCCGTCGCGCCTCCGCTCGAAAGACCGGCTGCGACGGGGGTTCGGCGCTGGCTGGCCCTAAAGCTCGGCGGCCTCGCGTTGGTTTAGGTAGAGGCGCTCCGGTGGCCACCCGCCCGGGCCCGGTGCCAGACAGCGCCGACCTGAGGCCCACCCAGGTCTTGCAGATCGGTGACCGAGCCGTCACCTTTGAGCGGCACGAGCC
>JANPAO010000366.1:0-6831 GCA_031429955.1 Phenylobacterium sp.
TCGGTTTTCCGGGTGATGAGGCCCGGCACCTTGGCCCCATTGAACTCCACCACGTTGGCCTGGTCCACCTGACTAACCTCGGGTGCCAACTGCAAACGCACACTGTCATTGTCGAGGATCAGAGCTGTAAACTCCAGGGTCACGCCGTAGGGTTTGTAGGTGTAGCCAATGGCATTATTGGTCGCGACGTTGGACTGAGGGCTTGGGACTGGCAATTCGCCGCCGGCCAGGAAACGCGCCTTCTGGCCACTCGTCGCCACGATGGTCGGCTCAGCCAGCATGGTGGCCGCCCCCTCCGATCGCAGATAGTTCAAGAAGGTGTCCAGGACCAGACGGTCGATGGTGAACTTGGCGGAGGCAAACAGGTCAGTATTCGCCAGGCTTCCAATGGTGCTGGCGAAGAGATTTCCGATGCTGGCATTGCCTTCGTTGAAGCGGTTCTGGGCCTGCCAGCGAATGCCCAACTCCCGCACCTTGTTTCGCCTCACTTCCAGCACGCGGACCGAGACCGCAAGTTGGTCGTTTGTGGCACTGCGAATGAGGTTGATGATCTTCACGCCAGGCAGGGCCCCGCTGGCGATGTCTCCAGCCAGAACCACTGTCGCTGCGTTCGGAGCACTGCCCGTCAGCACGGCCACCCCTGATGACTTGGAAATCTGCAGATCCGGCACCGAGGCGGTGCGGGCGATAAGAGATGCCAGGGAAGCCGTGTCCACCACTACCTCGACGACCCGGCGCTCAATCTGTTGGTTTGCCGCGTTCATCAGCATGACATCGGCGAACCCCTCTTTCTTGCCAAACAACACGATTTTCCGCGTCCCGCGCACATCCACGCTGAGAGTGCTGTCGTTGGAGAGCACGACCGAGGCGACATCGCTGGAGGGAGTCAAAACGACAAAGCCTCCCTCGGTGATTATCGTGCGCACCTGGGCAAGCGCTGGCGACGCGGCCAACCAGACCAACGCCGCCAGCAGAGCGGCGCGGATCATTGTACGGCCTGTTCTGTGACGCCTGTTGGGGTAACGACCGACACACTACGACCCGAAGGAATCGCTGCTGCAAACTGTGTTTCCGGCACCACAAGGGTCTCGGCGGCGGTGTCTTGCACCGGGACCTCCTCCCAAAGCTGACGGAAGGTGCCTTGGTTGGTCGAGGCCCGACCGTTGGCACTTGCGAGCACCAAGACGAGCGATCCAGCTTGGCGCCAAGCCGCGAGATCCTCTGCCTCCTCGGGCGTCACGGCAATCGTGACCGACGGATCCAGGCCCCGCCCGCCTCTCTTCAAGCCGGCGCGTACATGCAGCACCTGCGATCGCTCGACGACGGTGGCGACGGTCGGCGAAGGCGCGTCCACTTTTCGCCGGTTGCCGCCCACCACCGCTATGACGTTTACCCAGCTTCCGGTCTGCAAGAGCTCTGTGGCGGCGGCAAGTTCGTCCCCTACCAGCACAAAGCCCACCTTGTCCTGCGGCAAGGTCAATACGTTTTCCGCAAGGTTCACGGCCACGACCGACTGCTTGGGGATTGCATGACCCGCGCTGATCGGTGCGATCACCCGCCAACCCCAATAGGTGTCAGACTTCTTCGAAGCGTCTGTAATCCAACCGCTACTGCGCTTGCCGACGGCCGACCGCCACACAGCGGTCTCCGAGCTGATGACATCGCCCGGTCGCATGGCCGTTGTGGCTTGCAGGTAGTAGGCCCCCGATGACTTGGCTGCGCCACCCCCAGCATAGGCCTTCACGAACGTTCCAAGGGCGATGGTGATCAGTAGCGCGCCTGTAAACAGCCCGGCATTCTTGAGCCAGCCCGCGACCTTGCCGCCAGCGGTCTTTGCGCCGCCACGGACGCCGAAGATGTCTGGGTCACTCACGATTTGGCCTCCGCGCGCTCAGCCAATGCCGGAAAGAATTTTGGGATGACCTGTGTCTTGGCCAGATGAACGACGAAGGCGGCCACTAAGGCCGCCAAGCTGAACATCACGAGGTTCTTAACAACCAGCCAAGCCCTGTTCGATGTCTTTAGCTGCTCGGTCACCTGAAGCCCCCTAACATAGACGTCAAAACAATGTCTGCACCAGTACGTCAGGCCTCATAAATAGGAAGCCTCCAACGATTGCCAGGGCGTAAGGAACCCCCGATGCGGCAGGTGCAGTTTTGTCCTTCAGCCGCCTGAAGAACCCAACCAGAAGATAAAAAGCTCCCACCACACCGCCAGCCAACATAATTGCCAGTATGAAGCGCGCGAGCTCAATTGGCGTCAACCAGACGGCGAGCGCAGAAATCAACTTTATGTCGCCACCACCCAGGACATTCTTCTTATGAAGACCTAGGCCGCCAAGAAAAACAAGCAAGCAACCTACCAGAGAATAGACCCAGTCGGTTCGGCTCACCAGAACCGCATGGGTCAAGCCAAGCAGAAATACTCCAGCACAAACGAAGTTAGGAATCGTTCTGCGGGTAACGTCGGAAAAAATTGACCCCGCCAGCAGTGCCAGAAGGGTCAGATTCAGAGCGATTTCTACAGGTTCCATGATAGAGCGCTGCGCCGAAGTGGCGACGCAGCGCGCTTGTCATTAGACGGCTTCGTCGCCGCCGACAGCGTTGATCACGTTGTCAAACGCCGTGCCCGAGGCCTGCGACAGAGCGTCGGATGTGGTGAACACGCCGCCAGCCATCGCACCGCCCATCGTGGAATATTCGGTCGAGGTCAGACCAGATTCGTCCTTCAGAAGGACGGAGACTTGATTCAGAAGTTCACGCAGCATTTCGCCGACTCCCCCAATTGCCTAGAGCACATCGCTCAAGGAGGAGAAGTGTCCCCTGGACCCCACCTACGTCAAACATCTGAGCGCTCACTTTGAGCGCCGGAGACCTGAGGATCTGAGGTGACCCAGGGCCAGATTCTCCCGATGCGCGAGGCGTAAGGTTGCGGCTATCGCCAAGAAATCATGGAGGGACTGCACAACCCATCGGGAGTCTGATGGAGCAAGGGATCGGTAATCGCGCGGATCAATGATGAAATGCGGACTGTGCGGCCAGCTCTGCACGCGGTTGAAGTGGCGCGGACCGCAGTCCTGCCTCCTCGGCGCGCCAGCAATTGCCGCCTCTCAGCGGGCTCGGGGCTCAACCCCCGGGGGATTGGTCCTTGATCACAGCCCTTGTCTTTTATCCCAGGCCCAAGGCCCGCTTCATCGCCTTGATGTTTCCTCGGCAGAACTTGGTCAGGGCCTCGGTGGACTCCTCCAGCTTGCTGGCGTCCTTGGGCATGAACTTCACCCTCAGTTCCAGGGTCGAGGTCGCAGCGCCGGTCGGCTTGACGCAGACCGTGGAGAAGTAGGCGTCCATATCGGGGCGATCGAGGGTGTAGGTATAATGGTGGTCGCCCTCGTCGGTGAGCAATTCCTGGACGGTGCGTCCGCCGGGCATGGTCAGGGTGCGGACCTTGCCCCTGGGGGTCACCTCGGTGCTCTCGCCCTCCACCAGGGTCGCCCACTTACGGATACCGGAAAAATCCCCCACCACGCTCCAGACGGCATCGGCGCTCAAGGGAAGGTCTTCGTGGGCGGAGGCTTCGTGCATGGCAGATCCTTCGGGTCGGAGAAGGATTTGAGACTCCACCGCCCCCGGCTCGGCGTCAATGACCCTTCCAATGAGTCCTGGTGTCAGAGGGACGGAGTGGGGCAGAAGGCGGCGTGAGCCAATCCTCGTCCCCCGCCGCGCCCTCAGAGGCCATCGACACCGCGATCATCGGCGGCGGCCAGTCGGGTCTTGCGGTCAGTTGGCATCTGTCCCGGCAGGGTCGAGCCCATGTGATCCTGGAGCGCGCGCGCCTGGCCGAGCGCTGGCGCAGCGAGCGCTGGGACAGCCTGATGTTCCAGTTCCCCAACCACCTGCTGCAACTTCCGGGCCTTGGCTACAGTGGTCCCGACCCCGAAGGCTTTGCCACTCGCGATGAGGTGGTGGCCTTCCTGGAGACCTATGCCCAGACCATCCAGGCTCCGGTTCGGTGCGGAATTTCGGTGGAACAGTTGAGCCAGGGGCCAGATGGCACCTTCCGCCTGGAGACCTCGCAAGGCCCGATGTCTGCTACCAATGTGGTGATCGCTACCGGACCCTATCAGCATCCGGTGATCCCCTCGGTGGCCAGCGCGGTCGGCGCAGTTCATCAACTTCATGCATCGGCCTATCGCAATCCGGCGACCCTCCCGCCTGGCGCGGTGCTCGTCGTGGGGGCGGGTGCCTCCGGCGCCCAGATCGCCGAGGACATCTTGCGGGGCGGTCGCCAGGTCTATCTCGCTGTGGGCTCCCATCGCGGTGCCCCTCGCCGCTACCGGGGGAAGGACTTTTCCTTCTGGGAGTTTGCCACCGGTGCCTTTGACCAGAGGGTCGAGGATCGGGCACCCGGCACCGTCCCGCCCCTGCTCACCGGGGTGGGCGGCGGTCGCGACATGGATCTTCGCCAGTTGGGGCAACAGGGCGTGATGCTGCTGGGCCGACTGTCAGGTGGCACTGAGGGTCGCCTGACCTTTGCCGACGACCTGCCCCAGAGCCTGGCGCGTGCCAAGGCGCAGTACGACGCGTTCATCGCTGCGGCCGACGCCCACGCCCTGGCCGCGGGTTTGGACCTTCCCAAGGAGATTCCGCCGGCTGCCGCTGGTGACCTGCCGCCTGCCGTGCTGGCGCTGGATCCCGCCGAGGCCCGGGTCAGCGCTGTGATCTGGGCGACGGGCTATCGTCAGGACTTCCGTTGGATAGATCTACCGATCTTTGCCGATCCCCTCACCCGAACCCAACCCCGCCATCAGCGCGGCGTCACCGAGGTTCCTGGCCTCTATCTGATCGGCCTGCCCTGGCTGTCGAAACGCAAGTCATCTCTGATGGCCGGGATGGGGGAGGATGCCGCCTATGTCGCGCAGCATCTGACGCAGCGGGGGCGGTCAGTGCCCCCGAGACCCTGACGGTTTCAGATGGATGCATCTGAAACGGCAAGAAGGGTCTCGTTTCCAATGCCTAGAGCGTGACAGGCGCTTCAACCGGCAACCACTTGAAGCTGTCACGCTCTAAGAGTCCTGAAATTCATAGATGACCTCCTCAAAGGAGTCGGCGGCGAAGACGTAGAGCAGCCGAAGGGTCTCTGTGCCGACACAGCGCGCGGCGTGCCAGGCCATGCCTGGAATGAACACGGTGTCGCCGGGTGCCAGGTCGTGGGCCTGATCGCCGATTCTCATTCGACCGCGACCTGAGAGGATATAGTAGATCTCCGCCTGGGCGTGGCGATGCAGGCGGAAGCGGCCAGCCTCGTCTGGCAGAACCTCGGCCACCCCCATGGTCAGGCCCTCTGTCGGGGTTCGATCCCCGCTGATCAGCGTGCGCCAGGACACGCCCCCAAAGGCCACCTCCGCCGAGGTCTCGACGGGCACTTCGGCTTGGGCGATCAGGACCGGTCGGCTGGTCATGACCCCGGCACATAGACGCTGGAGACGCCAGGCCCAAAGGGGATGCCGGCCAGGAACCAGGCGGAGAAGAACAGGCCCGTGAACAGCCAGAAGGCCAGGGTATAGGGCAGCATCAGGGCGATCATCGACCCGATGCCGTAGTCGGGCATGTACCGCCGCGCCATGACCAGGATCAGCGGGAAGTAGGACATGAAGGGCGTGATCATGTTGGTGGTCGAATCGCCGATCCGATAGGCCGCCTGAGTCGCCTCAGGGGCGATCCCCAACTGCATCAGGATCGGCACCAGGATGGGGGCCAGGATTGCCCACTTGGCGCTGGCCGAGCCCACCACCAGGTCGGTGGCCATGGCGATCATGATGACCCCCAACAGCAGCAGCAGCGGCCAATCGCCAAGACCAAGGGCCCGCAGGGCATCGGCTCCCGTGAAGGCCAGGACGGCACCCATGTGGGACTCACGGAACATCCAGACAAACACCGCAGCAAAGAACACCAGGACCAGAAACCCGGACATGTCGCCCAGGCCCCGCGAGGCCATCTGGACCGCGTCCTTGTCACTGCGGATCGTCGCGGCCCCGATCCCATAGGCAAGGCCACTCACCAGAAACGTCAGGAACATGATGGTCACCATGCCCTGGAACAGCGGCGTGAAGGTCTGAATATAGACCCCCAGGGGTGCCTCGCCCCGAGCGGTCGGGTCGAACCCACTGTCCAGTAGCGGCTTTGCGGTGCGCAGGACGGCGTCGGTGCCCCAGGACATCCAAACCACCAGGGCCAGGATGGGGATCAGGGCCAGGCCCGCGAACTGCAGGCCTCGCGCGGCCTTTGCATCCCGGTCGGGATCGACGTCTTCGGGTTCAGCGGGAATCCAGGCCGGTCCTGCGTTCAACCTGGGTTCGACGACCCGCTCGCAAACCAGGGTGCCGATCAGGGTGTAGACCGGCACCAGGGCGGCCATGAAGTACCAGTTTGACGTAATGGCCATGGTGTAGCTGGGGTCCACCAGATGCACGGCGGCCGTGGTGATCCCTGACAGCAGGCCATCGCCCGGGGTGATTGCGAGGTTGGCGGAAAACCCACCCGCGACCCCGGCAAAGGCCGCTGAGAGCCCGGCGATGGGATGGCGACCTGAGGCGGCGAAGATGGCGGCGGCCAGAGGGATCAACACCACATAGCCGGCATCGGAAGCCAGCGACGCATTGACCCCCGCAAACACGACGGTCAGGGTCAGCAACGGCTTGGGCACAGCGCGCACCAGGCTTCTCAAGGCGGCCCCAAACAGGCCTGACCGCTCCGCCAGACCCACCGCCACCATCATCACCAGCACCATGCCCAGGGGCGGGAACTCGGTGAAGATCTTGGGCAGATCCACAAA
>JANPAO010000367.1:0-1841 GCA_031429955.1 Phenylobacterium sp.
TGGCACTACGCGCTGAACGACTATCCGGGTCAGCGGCGACACATGCGACGGGTAACGGTGGATGCTGGATCACCCGCTGCATATCTGAAGTCTCATAGCCTGGCCCACGCGTCTTAGGCCCAGACCGCACCAGGGCGGTCAGCCCTTCGCCCGCTCCACCGTTTCGATGGACGGATTGGCGCGCAAGGCGGCGCTGATGTGGGTCAGGTGCCGGGCATCCTTGACCTCGATATCGAAGTCGACGTCGAAGAAGTCGGCGTGCCGGCGGTGCATGCGCAGATTGACGATATTGCCGCCGGCCTCGCCGATCATCGTGCAGGCCTGGCCAAGAACTCCGGGCGCATTGCGGATCGTGGCGGTGAGGCGTGACAGGGTCAGGGTGTTGCGCTCAGCCTCCGGCGTCCATTGCAGGTCGCGCCAGAGGTCTTCCTTGTCCTCGTACTCGGCCAGCTTGGCGCAATCGATCGTGTGAACCGTCAATCCGCCGCCGTCTGGCTCAATGATCCCCACGATGCGGTCGCCGGGCACCGGCGTGCAGCAGGCACCGAACTGCAGGGACACACCTGGCGTCAGGCCGCCGCCGCGCACATACAGTCTCGCGGCCTTGCCCCCCTCGATACGCCGAACAGCGGTGGCAGCCTCTCGATCAGACGCCTTCAGGCCCGGGAAGATCACGTCGAGAACCTGGGTTGGAGAAATCCGGCCTCGCCCCACGATTTCAAAGAGATCGTCCTCTGAGCTCACAGCAAAGCGCTCGAGGGCCGGCTTGAGGGAGACGTCCTTGCGCAGCTTCCCGCCACGCTCAAAGGTCTGGTCCACCGTGGCGCGGCCGAGTCTGGTGAATTCGTCCTTCTCAGTCTGCCGGATATGGCGACGAATGGCCGACCGCGCCCGACCCGTGACCGTCAGGGATCGCCAGTCGGGTGGCACCACCGGCTTGGCGCCTCGGATCACCTCGACCACATCTCCGTTCTGAAGAGTCGTCCGTAAGGGCTTGAGTTCGCCATTTATTTTGACACCTATGCAGGTGTCGCCGACGTCAGTATGGACTGCATAGGCAAAGTCCAGCGGCATGGCTCCGCGCGGCAGGCTGACCAGCTTCCCCTTGGGGGTGAAGACAAAGGCCTGGTCGAGATACATCTCGAGC
This sequence comes from Phenylobacterium sp., assembly GCA_031429955.1. GTDB lineage: Bacteria > Pseudomonadota > Alphaproteobacteria > Caulobacterales > Caulobacteraceae > Phenylobacterium. The sequence continues at coordinate 1,148 of JANPAO010000367.1, forward strand.
TTGGCATGCTCCACCAACTCCTCGACATCGCCGCCATGCTCAAGCACCTGGACCAGGTGGCGCAGGTTCAGCAGGGGGTCGCGCCCCCCGGCATCAGCCTGGGCCTCAGCATCAAAGCCGTAGGACTTGTCCTTGTAGCGCCAGTGGGCAGCCACCCCCTCCTCCGCGACCCGGTCCATGGCCTCGGTGCGGATCTGCATCTCGATCCGCATGCCGCGCGGCCCGACGACGGTGGTGTGGATCGAGCGGTAATTGTTGCGCTTGGGGGTGGATATGAAGTCCTTGAACCGCTCGGGAACGCTCGGCCAGGCCCGATGGATCAAGCCTAGGGCGCGGTAGCAGTCGGCCTCGGAGTCGACGATCACCCGGAAGGCATAGATGTCCGAGAGCTGGGAGAAGCCGATCGACTTGCGCTGGAGCTTCCGCCAGATGGAATAGGGGTTTTTCTCACGACCGAAGACCCGCGCGGCTAGGCCATCGGTTTGCAGTTTCAGGGCGATCTCACTGGAGACCACCGCCACAGCCCCGCCCTGCTCGATGCGCAGGGCCTCAAGCCGCCGGCCGATGGCGTCGCGCGCCACCGGATTGAGGTGCTCAAAGGCCAGTTCCTCCAGCTCCGAACAAATCCGATGACACCCGATGGAGCGGGCCAGGGGCGCGTAGATGTCCAGGGTTTCGCGGGCGATCCGCTCAC
>JANPAO010000368.1:0-2933 GCA_031429955.1 Phenylobacterium sp.
CCGGGACGATGAACAGGGTCAGCAGGGTCGTGAAGATCGCCCCGAAGAAGATCACCACCCCGATGGTGCGGCGGCTCTCAGCCCCGGCCCCGCCCTCAAGGATCAGGGGAATGGCTCCGGCGGCGGTGGCAATGGAGGTCATGATGATCGGCCGTAGCCGCAGGGAGGCACTCTCGATCACCGCCTCGCGGATCGACAGTCCGCCATCGCGAAGCTGGTTGGCGAACTCAACGATCAGGATACCGTTCTTGGCGGCAATCCCTACCAGGATGATCAGTCCGATCTGACTATAGGTATTGATGCTGGAGCCCGCCACCAGCAGGCCAAACAACCCCCCCAGCACCGCCACCGGCACGGTCAGCATGATCACGGTCGGATGGATCCAGCTCTCGAACTGAGCCGCCAGCACCAGGAAGACCAGCAGAAGGGCCATGCCGAAGGCCAGGCCCACGGCGCCACCGGCCTCCAGATAGTCCCGCGCCGTGCCGCCCCATTTCACCGTGGTGCCGGGACGCTTGGCCACCTCGGCCTTCAGGAAATCCACCGCCTCCCCCACCGTGTAGCCAGGGTTGAGCTGGACGCTGAGGGTAATGGAGCGCAGGCGGTCGACCCGGGACCGGTCGGGGGTGTCACCGCGCACGCGGGTGGTGACCACGCTGGAGAGGGGCACTGTCGCTCCGGAGTTTGCCCGAACATAGAGCCCGTCCAGATCGGTTTCACTCTGACGATTGGCGCGGTCGGTCTGCAGGATGACATCATACTCCTGGCCGTCGCGGATATAGGTGGTGACCTTGCGCGAACCAAACATGGTCTCAAGCGCTCGGCCCACGGCCTGGGCCGAAACCCCCAGGGTGGCGGCCTTGTCGCGGTCCAGCGACACCAGTAGCCGGGGAGAGGTTGGCTCATAGTCCAGGCGGGGCCGGGACATGCCAGGATTGGTCTCCACCGCCGCCATGAGCGGTCGGATGAGCCGCTCAATCTCCGCATATTCGTTGCCGACCACGATCAGATCGACACTGCTGCCACCTCCCCCTCCACCGCCACCGCCCCCCCGTTGCAAGCTGGGGCGGACAGAGGCGATGGCACGGATCGCGGTGATCTCGGAGAAGCTCTTGTTGAGCTGGGCGGCCAGGTCCTGGGAACTGATCTTGTGGCGGACATTGTCGGGTAGGGAAGCATTGGCATTGCCGGTGTTGAACTGGCTCTGGACAAAGCGCGGCACACCCAGGGTGTAGCGGGTAATGACCCCCTGCTGGCGCAGGGCCTCCAACCGGGCCTCCACCTGCTTGGCGGCCGGCAGGGTGTAGTCGTAACCCGCGCCCTCGGGTCCCTGCATGTTGATGTCGACCCGCCCCCGATCCTCCACCGGCACCAGTTCGCGCGGCAGGACGGTGAACAGGGCAAAGGCCAGACCCGCCAGCACCGCCACCAGACCCATGGCCGCGAAGGTGGCCGACCGGCGTCCCAGCAAGGCCTCCAGCGAGGCATGATAGGATATCCGCAGGCGGCTCATGCCGCTGTCCACGGCGCGGGCAATGGCCCCCTCCCCCTGGGCCGGGCGCAGCAGCTTGGAGGCCAGCATGGGTGCGAGGCTCAGGGCCAGCAGCGACGAGAAGGCGATGGCTGCGGTGATCGCGACGGCCAGCTCGACGAACAGCTTGCCGATGTAGCCAGGCAGGAACATCAGCGGCGCAAACACTGAGATCAGCACGATGGTTGTCGCCACCACGGCGAAGAACACCTGACGGGCACCGCGCTCAGCAGCCACCACCGGCGGCTCGCCCTCATCCACCCGACGCTGGATGTTTTCCACCACGACGATGGCGTCATCCACCACCAGACCGATGGCCAGGACCAGGGCCAGCAGGGTCAGCAGATTGATGGAAAAGCCCAGGGGTGCCAGGATGATAAAGGTCGACAGGATGCAGATGGGGGCCACCACAGAGGGGATGACCGCCGCCCGCCAGGTGCCCAGGAACAGGAAGTTCACGAGGGCCACCAGGGCCAGCGAAATGCCCATGGTGATCCAGACTTCGCGGATCGCCTGGGCGGTAAAGACGGTGAAGTCGACGCCGACCGCCAGGTTGGTTCCGGCCGGCAGGGTCCGGTTGATCTCCACCAGTTGGGCGCGCACGCCCTTGGAGATGTCCAGGTCATTGGCCTGAGATTGGCGGGTGATGGCAATGCCCACCATGTCGCGGCCGTTGGAGCGGAAGGTGCGGCGCCGCTCGTCGGCCCCCTCCTCGATGCGGGCGATATCCCCCAGCCGGGTGACATAGGCATTGGCCCCCTGATCGCGGGTGGCGGCCACGCCTCGGGCCGTAGCGCTGGTTCCGAGGGCCCCGCCCTCTCCGGCCACCGAGCCCGTTGCGGCGGCGGCGCGTGTCCCTGAGATCACCGGCAGCTGACGGAACTGCTCCGGCGTCGAGTAGCCCCGGGCGACCCGGATCGTGAAGTCCTTGGTGGGGGCCTCGAGGGCACCGGCCGGCAGTTCGAGGTTTTGGGTATTGAGGGCGGTCTCGACATCATCGACAGTGATGCCGCGCGTCGCCATGGCCCGGGGATCGAGCCAGATCCGCATGGCGTAGAGCTGGCTGCCCCCGAGATTGACCTGGGCCACGCCGGGAATGGTGGAGATGCGCTCCACCAGATAGCGATTGGCATAGTCTGACAGTTGCAGCCGGTTCAGCTTGGTGGAGGAAAAGGCCAGGAACATGATCGGCGAGGAGTCGGCATTGGCCTTGGCGATCTGAGGCGGATCGGCCTGCTGCGGCAGTTGCGAGGTCACCCGGCTGACGGCGTCACGCACGTCGTTGGCGGCGGTATCGAGATCGCGGCTCAGCGAGAAGGAGACGTTGATCCGCGAGGCCCCGTCCCGCGAGGCCCGGAAAGGCCCACACCCGGCCGCGCGAGACCCGGGAGCCGCGGGCCAC
>JANPAO010000369.1:0-1524 GCA_031429955.1 Phenylobacterium sp.
ACAAAGGCCATCCGACGTCGGCGACCCTCGAACACCATCCAGATGGCGGCGGCATAGAGCACCAGGACGATGTCGAAGGTCAGAGACCGGGCGGCGGGATTGACGGCGGCATCGGTGAGGAAGGCCATGGCCGCAGCGCCGGGCACGAAATAGGCCAGATTCTGGCTCCAGGTCAGACCCAGGGCCAGGATGGCGATCACCACATAGACGGTGGCAAGCCAGCGGTTTGGAGCCATGTCACAATCTCCTGATGATGGTGCAGGCTGACATAGGTCGGCAGGTTTGGCGATCAGGCTCGAAGGCGCACCCTAAGAGATGAATGGCACCAAGGGGTGCGGGCGGCAGATCGACAGGGGTCGCGCGCCCTCTCGCCACCCTCCCCCGCTGTCATCCCGGTTTTCGCCGCAGGCGAAAGACCGGGACCTATAGACACCGATTTCTCCCGCACGCCCCGCGCCTACGGGTCCCGGACAAGCCCTGAGGGCTTTCCGGGATGACACGGTTGTTTGTCGGGCTTGCCGCGAAGTCGCGCCCCTACCGCGGCAGTTTGCTGGCCCCCATCAGGAAGGCATCGACCGCCTGGGCGCACTGGCGGCCTTCGCGGATGGCCCAGACCACCAGGGACTGGCCGCGCCGCATGTCGCCGCAGGAGAAGATGTTGGGGGTGGTGGTCTTGTAGTCGGTGACCGGGGCCTTGACGGCACCACGGGCATCAAACTCCACACCGGCCTGCTCGGTGAAGGCATTGTGGCGCGGTGAGACAAAGCCCATGGCCAGCAGCACCAGATCCGCCTTGATCTGGAAGGCGCTGCCCTCCACCTCCTGCAGAACCTGACGGCCATCGGGGCCGGGTGCCCAAGCCATGCGGACGCATTCCAGGGCCTCGATCTTGCCGTTGGAGCCCACGGCCCGGCGGGTGGCGACGGCGAAGTCGCGCTCGCAGCCCTCTTCGTGGCTGGAGGAGGTGCGCAGCTTCATGGGCCAGTCGGGCCAGGTCATGAACTTGTTCTCGCGCACCGGCGGCTCGGGCATGATCTCCAGCTGGGTCACCGAGGCTGCACCATGGCGGTTGGAGGTGCCGATGCAGTCAGAGCCGGTATCGCCGCCGCCGATCACCACCACATGCTTGCCGGTGGCCGAGATGGCACCCTTGGGGGCGGCGCGCAGTTCGTCGTCGCCGGCATTGCGCTTGTTCTGCTGGACCAGGAAATCCATCGCGTAGTGGATTCCCTCGAGTTCGCGACCCTCCACCTCCAGGTCGCGGGGGTTCTCCGCCCCGCCGGCCATCACCAGAACGTCGTAATCGTCCAGCAGGCGCTGGACCGAGACGGTGACACCGATCTCCATATTGGTGCGGAAGATCACGCCCTCGGCCTCCATCTGCGCCACGCGGCGGTCGATGAGGTGCTTTTCCATCTTGAAGTCAGGGATGCCGTAGCGAAGCAGGCCCCCGATACGGTCGCTCTTTTGAAACACCGTGGGGGCCTGACCCACGCGGGCCAGTTGCTGGGCGCAGGCCCGGCC
>JANPAO010000370.1:0-4847 GCA_031429955.1 Phenylobacterium sp.
GGCGACCCTCGTGCGCGCCACCCGGTTCCTGGGTGACGTGTTCTGGAAGATCGGCGATCAGAAAATCATTGATGGCCTGGGTCCGGATGGCGTTTCGGCCGTGTCCTATGACATCGGGCGCCGGGCGGGTCTGGCCCAGACCGGCTACGTCTATCACTACGCATTCGTCATGCTGTTGGGCGTGCTGGGTCTCCTGACCTTCGCCGTCTTCCAGTGGCAGGCTTGAGCGGGAGCGGGATCATGATCGGACTGCTCTCCGGCGTCACCTTTGCCCCCCTGCTGGGGGTTGCCGCTATCCTGATCCTTCGGGCCTTTGCCCGCAGCGAGGACGAAAGGACCGTCAGCGCCGCCAAATGGATCGCCCTGGGTACCACCTTGGCGACCCTGGCCCTCTCCATCCTGCTGGTGTCTGAGTATGAGCCGCTGAACCCGGGCTTCCAGTTCGTGGAGGATGCCGCCTGGTTCGCCGGCCTCCACTACCGGATGGGGGTGGACGGGATCTCCATCCTGTTTGTCCTGCTCACCGCTTTCCTGATGCCCATCTGTATCGCGGCCTCCTGGAAGACGATCGAGACTCGGGTTCTCGAATACATGATCGCCTTCCTGGTGCTGGAAACCCTGGTGATCGGGGTGTTCTGCGCCTTGGACCTGGTTCTGTTCTACGCCTTCTTCGAATTTGGCCTGGTGCCGATGTTCCTGATCATCGGCATCTGGGGCGGCAAGCGCCGGGTCTATGCGGCCTTCAAGTTCTTCCTCTACACCCTGCTGGGTTCGGTGCTGATGTTGGCGGCGATCCTGGGGATGATCGGCATTGCCGGAACTTCTTCGATCCCGGAACTGATGGTCTACAAGTTCGATCCCCATCTTCAGACCTGGCTCTGGCTGGCCTTCTTCGCATCCTTTGCGGTCAAGATGCCGATGTGGCCCGTGCACACCTGGCTGCCGGACGCCCACGTCGAGGCTCCAACGGCAGGCTCGGTGATCCTGGCGGGCATTCTGCTGAAGATGGGGGGCTACGGCTTCCTGCGCTTCAGCCTGCCGATGTTCCCCCAGGCTTCGGAGTATTTCACGCCCCTGGTCTTCGCCCTCAGTGTCATCGCCATCATCTACACTTCGCTGGTGGCGTTCCGTCAGACCGACATCAAGAAGCTGATCGCCTATTCCTCCGTCGCCCACATGGGCTTTGTCACCATGGGCATCTTCGCTGGCAATGCGGTGGGCGTGCAGGGTGCCATCTTCCAGATGCTGAGCCACGGGGTGATCTCCGGCGCGCTCTTCCTCTGCGTCGGGGTGGTCTATGACCGGATGCACACCCGCGAGATCGCCTTCTATGGTGGTTTGGTGACACGGATGCCCTGGTACGCGGCGGTCTTCATGCTGTTCACTATGGGCAATGTCGGCCTGCCGGGAACCTCAGGCTTCGTGGGCGAGATTCTGACCATGACCGGCGCCTATGGGGTTTCCACCTGGACAGCCCTGCTGGCGGCCAGTGGTGTGATCCTCTCGGCGGTCTACGCCCTGTCGCTCTATCGCCGTGTCATCTTCGGCGAGTTGACCAATCCGGCCCTGGCCGAGATCGGCGACCTTGACTGGCGGGAGGTGGCGATCTTCGCCCCCCTGATCGCTGCCACCCTCTTTCTCGGCATCTATCCTGCCGCCGTCTTCGACCTGACCCAGTCGTCAGTCGACAATCTTGTCGCGGTCTACCGCGCGGCCATCGGCGCCTAGGGGCTCTCATCCATGACCTTTTCCGCCGACATCGCCCTTGCCGGACCCGAGTTGATCCTGGCCGGAGCGGCCCTGCTGCTGCTGGTGGTGGGGGCCTTTGCTCCACGCGCCACCAACCTGTTGTCGCTCGGGGCCATCGCGGCCCTGGCCGCAGCGGCCTATGCCGCCGCCTTTGGACCTCAGGGTCGAGGGTTCTCCGGCGGCTTGGTGGCCGACGACGCCTCGGCCTTCGGCCAGGTGGCGATCTTTGCCGCCAGCGCTATTGCCATCCCGCTGGGCCAGAAGTGGTTTGAACGCCGGGGCGTGCGGAACTTCGAGTTCCCGGTCCTGATCCTCTTGGCGGCCCTGGGCATGTCCATGATGGTGGCGGCTGGCGATCTGATTTCCCTCTATGTCGGTGTCGAGCTGCAGTCTCTGGCCCTCTACGTTTTGGCCGCCATGCATCGCGATGATGCCAAGGCCTCTGAGGCCGGCCTGAAGTACTTCGTGTTGGGGGCCCTGTCTTCGGGCCTGCTACTCTACGGTGCCTCGCTGATCTACGGATTTGCCGGATCGACACGGTTTGAGGACATTGCCGTTGCCGTTGAAACCGGTGCAGGAACCGGGGTGCTGTTTGGCCTGATCTTCCTGATCTGCGGTCTGGCCTTCAAGGTCTCCGCCGCGCCTTTCCACATGTGGACGCCCGACGTCTATGAGGGCGCGCCGACACCTGTCGTCGCCTTCTTCGCCGCTGCCCCTAAGCTGGCGGCTATGCTCTTGTTTGCCCGGGTTCTCTCCGAGGGCTTCCACGGGGCTTCGGCTCAGTGGGGTCAGGTCCTGGTGATCATCGCCTTGATTTCCATCGGTGTCGGGGCCTTCGCCGGTCTGGCCCAGGGCAATCTGAAGCGCCTCTGGGCCTATTCCTCCATCGCCAATGTCGGCTACGCCGTCTTGGGTCTGGCCTCCGGGACCGCCGAGGGGGTCCAGGCCATGCTGGTGTTCATGGTGCTCTACATGGTTGACGTCACCGGCTTCTTCGCCTGCCTGGCGGCCCTGTCGCGGGACGGAAAGCCGATGGAAACCATCGCCGACATGACCGGCCTGATGAAGGAACGTCCCGGCATTGCCCTGGCCATGACCGCCTTTTCGCTGTCGGCCCTGGGTCTGCCGCCATTTTCCGGATTCTGGGCCAAGTTCTATGTCTTCAAGGCGGCCATTGGTGCTGGGCTCGGCGTCTGGGCTGTCATCGGCCTCGTGGGCAGTGTGGTCGCGGCCTTCTACTACCTGCGTCTGATCAAGGTGATGTGGTTCGATGCCAGCGCCGGGGCCACCGACAAACCCCCGATGGAGGCCCACGTCATCGCCATCGGCGCGGCCTTCTTCTCCTTCCCCCTGGTGCTGGGCGCGCTCGTCTATATCGACCCTCTTGCCAAGGCCGCCGCTGCGGCGTTCGGCCTAGTCTAGGTGACAGTCCCGCCGATCGAGACCTTCGAGGCGCTCGATTCCACCAATGCCGAGGCCCGTCGCCGTGCTGAGGCGGGCAACCCTGGACCCGTCTGGATCACCGCCCTTGCCCAGACTGCGGGGCGGGGCCGGCGCGGACGCGACTGGCAAACGCCCTCCGGCAATCTCGCCGCCACCCTGCTGCTGCCCACCGACAAGGCTGCGGGGGAGGCCGCGCAGATTTCGTTTGTGGCGGCCCTGGCTGCGGCCGACCTTGCCGAGGCTTACCTTGGCTCGAACGTTGCGGCGCTGAAGTGGCCAAACGACCTGCTGATTCAGGGTCGTAAGGCCGCAGGCATTCTCGTTGAATCCGGGGCCCTTCCAGATGGTCGCTTGTGGCTGGCGGTCGGGATCGGGATCAACCTGGTCCATGCGCCTGAGAACCTGGAGCGTCCGGCGACAGCCTTTGCCGCTCATATGTCCGGCGAGCCCCCAACGCCGCGCGAAGCCCTGGAAATCCTAGCTGCCGCCTTTGAGCGCTGGCGGCAGGTTTGGGTCCAGGTGGGGTTCGCCCCCATTGCAAAAGCCTGGACGGCCCGCGCTCACGGCCTGGGTCAGGCGTGCGAGGCGAGGTTGCCCAACCAGACCCATCGCGGGATCGCCGAGGGCCTGGATATCGACGGCGCCCTGAGGCTTCGACTGGACGGCGGGGCGGTTCTGCGCATAACCGCCGGCGACGTCTTCTTCGGAGAGGCCTGAGATGCTGCTCGCCATTGAACAGGGCAATACCAATACGTTGTTTGCCGTGCACGACGGCGCAAGCTGGATCGCCCAATGGCGGGCGGCCACCGATTCCAGCCGAACCGCCGATGAGTACGCCGTCTGGCTGTCCCAACTGCTGAACATGGCAGGCCTGCATTTTTCGGTGCTGGACGCCTGCATCATTTCCAGCGTGGTTCCCCAGTCGATCTTCAACCTGCGCAATCTCTCGCGCCGCTATTTTCACGTTGAACCCCTGGTGATCGGCGAGAACGCCGACCTGGGAATTCCCATCCGCATCGACAAACCGTCGGAGGCCGGGGCCGACCGCCTTGTGAACGCAATTGGGGCCCATATCGTCTATCCGGGAACGCTGATCGTCATCGACTCCGGCACCGCCACCACCTTTGACGTGATCGCCGCCGATGGCGGTTTTGAGGGTGGCGTCATCGCACCGGGCATCAACCTGTCGATGGAAGCCCTCCATAGCGCGGCGGCGAAGCTGCCCCGTGTCGCGATTCAGAAGCCCCAGCGCGTCCTTGGCAAGGATACCGTCGGGGCCATGCAGTCGGGTGTCTTCTGGGGCTACGTCGCCCTGATCGAAGGCCTTGTCGCCAGGCTCAAGGCGGAGTGGGGCGAGCCCATGACCGTGGTGGCCACCGGTGGCGTGGCGAGTCTGTTCCATGGTGCCACCACCTCTATCGACCATTTCGATCCTGATCTCACAATCCGTGGGATGCTGGAAATTCACCGCCGCAATCCGGCGAAGGCATAGTCTGTGAAACCCAAACCCCAAGACGAACTCGTTTTCCTACCCCTCGGGGGCTCCAACGAGATCGGAATGAACTTCAATCTCTATGGCTATGGCCCGCCCCACGCCCGCAAGTGGATCGTGGTGGACCTGGGGATCACCTTTGGCGACCAGACGACGCCGGGGG
>JANPAO010000371.1:0-3803 GCA_031429955.1 Phenylobacterium sp.
GCCGTCGCTCTCCATAGTCCGGCCATAGGCCGCCGCGCCGCCGCGACCATTGCTCTTGGCCGACTCCACGGCCAGCTCAGCCCGGCGCAGCAGTTCGGCAGCCTCCGGTGCATCCTCGCCCCCCATGGCCTCGACAGCCCCGATGGAGAGGGTCGGGTGGATATCAAAGCCGGCCACCCGCAAGGGCTGTTCCAGGGCCTTGCGAAGGGTCTCGGCGGCTGGGATCGCCCGGACCGGGGTCAGCAGGGCAAACTCGTCCTCGCCGATCCTGGCCATCAGCACACCCGGCGGGAAGGCCGCGGCCATCCGCGAACCTAGGGCCGCCAGCACCAGGTCGGCCCGCTCGTGGCCGAGCGCCTCGTTCAGCCGGCGCAACCGGTCCAGGTCGGCCACCACCAGTTCGTGGGCCCCTTGAGTCTGCAAGCGCTCGCGCGCCTGGGCGATGAAGCTCTTGCGGTCGAGAAGGCCGGTGAGCTTGTCGAGGTCAGAGGCAGCGAACTTGGTCTCCGGGGCGATCACGCCGGCGGCCCGCACACCCTCCTCCAGCCAAACACCGCGCCAGATGCACATTCCGCCACCGCGCATCCGCAGCCGCACAGCGATCTCGCTGCCAGGTTCCTGGAGCCGCAACAGATCCTCGGCTAGAGCCCGGTCCTGGGGCATGGCCAGGGCGCGCATGGCCGCCGAGGAACAATCCGGCGCGAGCGGGCCAAGGCCAAGGGCGCGGGAGGCCCCGGTGATTCGCAGCCGATCGCGTTCCGGCTCCCAGAGCCAGAGGGCGACATCGGCGGCACCCAACGCCTCCAGCGTGGCCGTGGCGTCCCAGATCCAACGGTCGTTCGCCATCGCCTCAACTAACTGTGGCCTCGCGCCGGCTAGACCGACACCCCCTGATCAGGCTCCAGCGCCGTGCGAAGCGGCGAGATGAGTCCGAACAGAACATGATCTCGCCAAACGCCGTTAATTTTCAAATAATCCTTAGCAAATCCCTCCTCGATGAACCCGGCCCGGTTGAGCAGTTTCCGGCTGGGTTCGTTGCTGGGAAGGCAGGCGGCTTCCAGGCGATGGAGCGCCAGGGTGCGGAAGGAAAACAGGGTCAAGGCCCGAACCGCAGCCAGGGTCTGTCCCTGTCGCGCAAAGGCCTGACCACACCAATAGCCCACCGAACCCATCTGGGCGACGCCACGGCGGACATTGGAAAGGGTGATGCCGCCGGTGAGGGCACCATCCTGGGACCTGAACACAAAAAATGGATAGGCGGTGCCGGTCTCGCGATCTCGGGCATAGGCACTCAACCGGCGGCGATAGGCCGCGCGGCTCAGATCATCGGCGGGCCAGGTGGGTTCCCAGGGCTGGAGGAAGGCCCGTGACTGAGCGCGGAGATCTTTCCAGGCCTCATAGTCGGTGCTCCGGGCCGGACGCAGGAAGACGCCTTCGCCCTCGATCCGTAGGCCGCTTTCCGGCGCGATCCAATCCAGCAGGGCCATGCCACGAAGGTCCAACGGGATTATCAGGGCGTCAACCCCGGCAAGCCCTATCCGAAGATCGCCCTTTGGAAGGCTTCGGAGGCCTTGGCAGCGGCCTTCGGACCCAAGACACTGACGGCGCAAAGGCCCGGTCGCAGCAGGCTTTCGCCCAGGCGGTTCAAATCGGCCGCCGCCACCGCGTCAATCTGCTCGGCGATCTCAGCGGTGGTCATCAACCGGCCAAACAGCAGCACCTGGCCCGCCGCCTGCTCGGCGCGGGACTGCAGTTGTTCGCGGGCCATGAAGAGGCCAGCCTTGAGTTGGGCCTTGGCACGGGCCAATTCGGCGGGCTCCACCCTCTCGGCAAGGCCCTTGATTTCGCCGGCGGCGACGCGGGCCAGTTCGGCGGCATCCTTGGCCGCGCAACCCGCAAAGATCCCCAGGACCCCGGTGTCGGAATAGGTCTCGGAATAGGCATCCACGGCATAGGCAAGGCCGCGCTTTTCCCGGGCTTCCTGAAACAGCCGCGAGGCCATGCCACCCCCCAGGATCTCGGCAAACAGCCGGAGGGCGAAATAGTCGTCATGTCGGACCCCGACACTGGGCAGCAGGAAAACCAGATTGGCCTGTTCCAGGGCCTTGGCAGCGGTCTGATGGCCACCGGTGAAGACCGCCGCCGGGGCCTCGGGAATCGCCGCCCCTGTCGCCTGGCCAAAGTCGCGCTCGGCCAGGGCCAAGACCTCGTCTTCAGTCACGGCACCCGATGCGGCAAAAATCAGGGTCTGGGGGGCATAGAGGGCGGCTCGCCATGCCGAAAGGGAGTCGGGGGTGGCCGGGGCAATGGTGGCATCGGTGCCCAGGATCGACCGCCCCAGGGGCTGGTCTCGGAAGGCCGCAGACTGGGCCATCTCAAACACCACGTCGTCGGGGGTGTCGGTGGCCTCGGCAATTTCCTGGCCCACCACCTGCTTCTCGCGCGCCAGGTCCGCCGGCTCAATCGTCGGGCGCTGTATCAGATCGGCGAGCACTGCTGAGCCCAGATCAAGGCCCCCGGCCAGAGCCCGGATCTGGAAGCTGGTGCGCTCATAGCCGGTGGCGGCATTGATGGAGCCGCCGTTGGCCTCGATGACCTCGACGATCTCGCGGGCTGAGCGGTTGCCAGCCCCCTTGAAGACCATGTGCTCCAGAAGGTGGGACCAGCCGGAGCGGCCGGCGTCCTCGAAGCGCGCGCCACGCCCGGCGACCACCGACAGGGCGACGGTCTCCAGGCCCGGGACCGGGTCGCAGACGACGCGAACGCCGTTGGAAAGGGTATGGAGACGGGTCAGGGTCAGCCTTCCGCGAAGGCCCGGACATAGGCCTTGATGGTGTCGGCGTCGGCCGGCAGCCGGTCGAAGCGTTCGGGTTTCTCCGCCAGGCTCTGGGCGCTGCGGGGCATGACCGGGGTCTCGCCGCAGGCCGCCTGCACCGCCTCTGGAAACTTGGCGGCATGGGCCGTCGCCAGCACGATGATCGGGTCGCTGATATCGCGGGCCCGACGCAGGGCAGCCACCCCCACTGCGGTGTGAGGATCCACCAGTTCGCCGGTTTCGTTCTTTGTCGCCACGATGGAGCGGCTGGTATCGCGTTCGCCGATGCTGACCCCGACAAAAGTCTCGCGCATCATGGCCAAGGCCCCAGGGGGGATATTGATCACGCCGGTCTCATTGAAGGCCTTGAAGGCGCGCGCGGTCTCCACCCCATCGCGGCGCACCGCTTCATAGTAGAGCCGTTCGAAGTTGGAAGCCGACTGAATATCCATGGCCGGCGACTGGGTCTGGGCCACGACGCCCCGGCTGTAGCGACCGTCCTGGAAGGCCCGCGCCAGGATATCATTGCTGTTGGTGGCCACGATGATCTTGGAGATCGGCAGGCCCATCCGCTTGGCCATGAAGCCCGCGAACCCGTCGCCGAAATTACCCGACGGCACCGAGAAGGCCACGGGCCGGTGCGGGGCCCCCACTGCCACGGCGCTGGTGAAGTAGTAGACCGCCTGGGCCACGATGCGGGCGAAGTTGATGGAATTGACCGCCGACAGGCCGACCGCCTGCTTCAGGACCTGATCGCCGAGGGCGTCCTTCAGGATCGTCTGACAGTCGTCAAAGGTGCCGGCCACCGCCAAGCAGCGGACGTTGCTCTCCGCCGCCGTGGTCATGAAGCGACGCTGCACCTCGCTGATGCGGCCGTCGGGGAACATGGCGACGATCTTGGTATTGGCACGGCCCCGGAAGGCCTCCACCGCCGCGCCACCGGTGTCACCAGAGGTGGCGCAGAGGATGGTCTGGGTGCGCTTCTGGG
>JANPAO010000372.1:0-2119 GCA_031429955.1 Phenylobacterium sp.
GCGGAGGAGAGCGCGGCCCCTACCGCTCTCCTCAGCGGGGGCCGCGCTCATCCTGGTGTCGCGCGGGAAGGCAGTGCGACGACACGTCACTACGGCCCAAGTTTGGGGGTGAACCGTAGCGCGACGCTGCGGCTTCTCCAGAAAGCCGAGTATCACATTAAGGACGTCGCCCCTGGCCCGCCCCCCTACCCTGCTGAGGAATCTTTTTCAGAAGGCGGCCGAGATCGCGATGCCAAGGGTGCGGGGGCGTTGCGGCGTCACCTGGCGCACCCGGCTGAAGCTGAAGGGATTTCCATAGGCAAAGGTGTCGCCCAGGGTGTTTCCGGGGTTGGAGACGAACATCTCGATCGACCCAATGCGGCTGTTCAGGGTCGCTGACAGGCGCGCGCGAACATAGTCGCCCATCTCCGGTGCCAGAGTAGGATCAAAGGTCACCCGTGAGGGGCCGACATAGTTGGCCTCTGCCACCAGCCGCAGGGACAGGTCACCTCGCAATGGGCGCTCATAGATCGCCAAGCCCCCCCCCGAGACACTCGGGGCACCCGGCAGGCCGGCCGTCAGACGCAGGGCATAGTCAGGATTGACCCGGGAAATGCGGGTCTTTGAAACCAGGCCATTGGCCTTCAGGGTCAGACCAAACTGCGAGACGTACGCGATCTCCGCCTCAAGGCCACTCACACGGGCATCTCCGACATTGGCCGTATAGGGGATGCCGGAGGGGCGGAACTGATCGGTCTGAATGTTCTTCCAAACATCGTAGAAGACCGCTGACTGCACGGCCAACCGCCCGTCCATGACGCGAAACTTTCCCCCCAGCTCGTAGTTGCGAAGGCGGTCCGGCGCATAGGTCTCGCGGGCCGCACTGAGGGGCCTAGCCCCGCCAGAGTTGATCCCTCCGGCGCGAAACCCCTCCGACATCACCCCATAGATGAGCTGGCCAGGGCCAAGTTCGCGCTGAAGAGATATCTTGGGCGAGATACCCGAGAAGTTCGTGGAACCTGCCAACGAACGAGGCGCGAAGCGTTCAGAGCTGACCTCGGATCGGGTTTGGCCACGCACGCTGAAGGCACGACCTCCGGCGGCGACCTTCCAACCTGGCAGGACTTCAAAAGCCGCTTCGCCATATGCCGCAAGCTCTCGAATCTGATTGGAGCGCTGGTCTTGATAGACGATGCGTAGCAGATCTCCGGGTTTGCGGGCCAGCATGACGGCGGGGGCGGTCTCCGAGGTATCGGAGGCATAGAGGCCGGCCAACCATTGGAAGCGGCTCGCCCCTCGAGAGGTCAGGACCAGATCCTGAACGACCATCTCGGTATTGGTGGTCTCAGAATAGAGTGCATGGGCCGACCCGGGGCCGGCGAAAAGATCGGCGGAGGGCGAGGCGTCATAGACGCTGGCATATTCATGCCGAACAAGGCCGGTGGAGGAGACCAACTCACCCCACCCCCAGCTCCCCTTCACCGTGGAGGTCAACAGGCTGATGCTGCTGGAGTGGGGTTCGACCACCAGATTCCCACGCTTCAGCCCGGCGCCCGCTGTGGTGTAGTGGGTATCATCGGATTTCAAGTGTTGGACGGTCGCTGACAGGTCGATGGCCCAGGTGTCGTCAGGCCGCCAACTCAAGGCGGCCCGGCCGCCATTCCTCCGAGTCTGATCAACATCTTGTCGATGTAGCCGGACGTCGTCGAGGTAGCCCCCTTGCTTTTCCTGATAGGCCACCACCCGAAGACCTGCCGTACCCTGCAGAAGCGGCCAGTTAACATAGGCATCCAGGCTACTGCTCGGCGCGCCGCCTTGGGTCCAGGAACGCGAGGCCCAGACCTGGGCCGAGGCCTGCTCCAGGTCGGGCTTGCGGGTCACAATCCGATAGATGCCGCTCAAGGATCCGCCGCCATAGAGGGCACCCTGAGGCCCACGAACGACCTCGATCCGCTCGACATCAACTAGGCGGAGGTCTGGGTCTGGCGCGTTGTAGTTGATCGGCGTGTTGTCGAGATAGGTCCCGACGCTGGATCGGGAGCGCCCTGTGAAGGCCCCGTCTGACAGACCCCGAAGGATCAGCTTATCCCGGCTGGGACCAAGATTGGTGGTGAGGACCCCAGCAAGCTGGCCCGCCGTT
>JANPAO010000373.1:0-5492 GCA_031429955.1 Phenylobacterium sp.
CACAACATCGTGCTGGTGGATACCTACTATCAGCTACGCCGTTCGGGCTACGAGGCCGATGATGCGGCGGTCCGTGCCGCCACCCAGAGGTTCCGGCCGGTGATGCTCACCACCCTGGTGACGGTGGTGGGCCTGCTGCCGTTGATGTTCCAGATACATCCCAACTTCCACAACGCCCATATCGAGTACAAGGCCCCCGGCTCGGAGTGGTGGGTGCAACTGTCTGGTGCCGTGGTCTGGGGGCTGAGCTTTGCCACCCTGCTGACCCTGATCCTGACCCCGGTCATGCTGGCTGCTCCCAAGGTCATGGCCCAGCGCTTTGGCTGGATCTGGGACCATACCCTGGGCTCGCGGCTGAAGGGCAAGGGTTCGAGGACGGTGCAGCCGGCCCCCGGCGACGACATCCCCAAGGCCGCCGAGTAGCGGGCAAGGGCGATGGCCGGTTTCGAGATAGGGTCGCTGACGGCGACCCCGGAGACCCGCATCCAACTCCGCGACCTGCTGATCGAGGCCGTGGCGGGCGGCGCCTCGGTCAGCTTCATGCACCCCTTGGCACCGCCCGAGGCTGCCGCCTTCTGGGACGGCTCCCTGGCCGCCGCGGCTCGGGGCGAGCGGGTCGTGCTGGGGGCCTGGGACGGCGATGTGCTGGCGGGCACAGTCACCCTGCTGCTGGATTGCCCGCCCAACCAGCCTCACAGGGGCGAGATCGCCAAGCTGATGGTTCGCCCCAGCTACCGGGGCCGGGGGCTGGCCACGGCCCTGATGGCAGCGGCCGAGGACCTGGCGGTTCAGCGGGGTCGGACCCTGCTGGTGCTGGACACCGCCACCGAGGGCGGGGCGGCTGGGCTCTATGAGGGCCTCGGCTACACTCAGGCTGGCGAGATCCCAGGCTATGCCCTCACCCCGCACGGGACCTTGAGCGGCACCCTCATCTTCTGGAAAGCGCTGCCGCCCCGCTAGAACAGCCCCTCAGGCGTCGGCGGCTTCTTGCGCGGCCGCACGAACATGATCCCGGGATAGCCTTTAAGGGGCACCATCGTCTCCCCCCGCCACGTCCAGTCGGCCATCTGGGCCACGGCCCCGTGATAGCGCGGCTCTCGCCCGGTGCGCTCAGCAAACAGGGCGCGCGGGATATTGACCATCTTCGGCGACCGCGCCCGCTCATAGAACAGAGGGGTGCCACAGACCGCGCAGAAGCTTCGCGCGGTGCCAAGCTGCGGGTCCTCATATCGCGAGATGTGCGCCTCGCCCTCCAGGATCCGGAACCGGCTGCGCCAGCTTCCCACATAGGTGGCATAGGCCGCCCCCTGGGCATGGCGGCTGGCGGGCGAGTGATCATGCCAGGCCCAGACCGCCGGGACGTCGATCTCCAGACGCACAGCACCACATACGCATCTGCCCTGCGACTGCTCGGTGGAGGCTTTTGGTTTGAGGGTCTTGGGGGCGCTAGCGGGCTTGCGCATTCTGGCCTTCGCCCCTCTCGCAGGGATCAAGCGTGGCTGCGTAGGACACACCTGAGGGCTGATTGTGGCGGTAGACCCGGATGCGGTCACCGACTTGGCATCGGTTGGCCCGTGAAAGCCCCACGGTAGCCGGGCGGCCGCTAATCTCGAGGTGGGCCACGGGGTGACTGCCGGTTTCGGACTCGGTCACGCCGATCCCCGTGACAGTTCCAAAGACGACGACACCTGGCCCTACCCCCAGCTGGAATGCGAAGAGCACCAAGACGCCAACAACCAGCATCGTGCACACCGCGATCACGATCGAGCCTTGGTGCCGTCTGCGCCAGGCCAGGAAGGGCGATTCCGCCTCGTCCCCCATCGTCTACTGCTCCCGCGTCTGCCGTCGCCAGAGCGCGGCATACTCCCCTGCCTTCTCCAGCAACACCGCGTGGGTTCCCCGTTCCACGATCCTGCCCCGGCGCAGCACCAGGATCTGGTCGGCATCGACAATGGTGGAAAGGCGGTGAGCCACCACCAGGGTGGTTCGCCCGGCCCTCACCCGACGCAGGGTCGCCTGGATGGCCTCCTCGGTGCGGCCGTCCAGGGCACTGGTGGCCTCGTCCAGGATCAGCAGACGGGGGTTGGCCAGCAGGGCGCGCGCGATCCCCATCCTCTGCCGCTCGCCCCCCGACAGTTTCAGACCCCGCTCCCCCACCATGGTGGACATACCATTGGGCAAGCCGTCGATGAAGGCCCCGAGTTCAGCGTCCTCGGCGGCCTTGCGGACCTCATCGGGAGTCGCCTCGGGCCGCGCAAAGCCGATATTGGCATAGACGGTGTCGTTAAACAGAGCCACGTCCTGGGGCACCAGGGCCACGGCGCGGCGTAGGGCCACCTGTCGGACCTGTCGCAGATCCATGCCATCAAGGGTCACCCGCCCGGCCTGGGGATCGATCAACCGCAGCGCCAGACGGACCGCCGTGGTCTTGCCGGCGCCCGAGGGGCCGACAATGGCGGTAGTGGTGCCCGGCAGGGCATGGAAACTGACCCCCTTCAAACCGGTCGAGCGCGCATCGTGCTGGAAGGTGACCTCTTCAAAGGCCACATCGGCCCCATGGATGGCCGAGGGCGGCAGGTCCTGAGCGTTGGGCGCATCGACAATGTCGGGCTTCATGGCCGCCAGACTGACCATCTGCTCCATGTCGATGAAGGCCTGGCGAATCTCGCGGTAGTTGAAGCCCAGCATGTTCAGAGGCTGGTAGATGCCCGTCAGCAGCAGGATGGCGGTGGTGACGTCGCCGATCCGCATCCGACCGTCGATGACCTCCAGCCCCGCCAGCACGGTCATCAAGGCAAGGCCCGCCGTCAGGATCACCGACTGGATGGCATTGAGCAGGGATAGGGAGGTATTGGCCTTCACCGAGGCGGTGACATAGACCCCCATGGCGGCTTCGTACTGGCCCACCGTGCGGGCCTCCGAGCCGAAGGTCTTGACGGCCTCGTAGTTCATCATGGCGTCAACGGCCAGGCCCGCCGAACGGCTGTCGGCGTCGTTGAGTTCGCGGCGATGACCCAAGCGCCAGTCGGTGATGCGGAAGGTGACCACGGTATAGATGACGATGGTGGCCAGGGTGGTGGCCGCAAACCGCCAGTCCAGCCGCAACAACATCACCACCAGGGCCATCATCAACTCGACGGCGGTCGGCCCCAGATTGAACACCACACTGCGGATCAGGAAGTCGGTGGACCGCGAGCCTCGGTCGATGATCCGGGCCAGCATGCCGGTCTGCTTGCCCTGGTGGAAATCCAGAGACAGCGCCAGGGCATGGGCAAAGGTCTCGGTGGCCGCCTTGGCCATGGTCGATTGCGAGACGGGGGTAAAGATGGCGTCGCGCAGAAAGGGCGCGCAGGAGGAGAGCAGCCGAAGGGCGGCAAAGGCCACGGCCAGGCTGACGAAGTCACCACCGATGGCCAGGGCCACGCCAGCAGTGGGCGAGAGGGTGTTGATGGCGTCCCCCAGCATGACAGGCGCCGTGACCCCCGCCAGCTTTCCCAGGAACACCGCCCCCAAGGCCACGGGAATTCGCCAGGCCAGGCCCTTGGCACCCGACCGCAGGACCAGCCGCCCAAGATCAGCCATCGAGGCCCAGAAGTTGAAACTCACCGAGGGCGGCGACACCGCCCCTGGCGTCGCAAACCGCCGGACGCCGCCGGTATTGTGAAAGGCCACCTAGCCCGCACTCCCTCTGATTACGCTCACTTGAGGATCACTGTGGACTGAACCCCGCCACCCGGCGTCATCCAATCCACCCGCAGGCCCGCCGTCGTCGAGGTGCTGCGGAAGGGCCCCTCCACCAGGGAGGCTGCCGGAGACATGTCGAGGGTGGCAGCCCGCTCGGTCCCATTGCTGAAGACCCTCAGACTGTGGGAGCCGGGGCTCAGCGGCTGGGGCAGGGAAATGGCAAAGCGCCCACGACTGTTGGCGCGGCCATCGGCTCCCTGTCGGCCATCGGCGCGGATGGTGACTGATGACCCTGCCGGAGCCGCGCCCGACACGACAACGGCACCTTCTCGATCAAAATCGATGGCCGTGATGGCCGGGATCGTCACCGCGCCGATGGCCTGGGCACCGCCACCGGCGCGAAGCAGGTGCCCCTGCCCCTGCGGCGTCAACAGCACATAGCCCTGGGCCTGGACCGTCCGGGTCCCTTGGGTGGTGGACAGGCCAAACAGCCGCACCCCCGACGCCGGGGGCACCGTAAGCTGCCAATCGCCCTTGGCACTTGCCCTGGTTTCCAGCACCAGCCCGTCGGGGCTCGCCAGCCGGATACTTGCCCCGCTTGGTCCCTGCCCTGACAACAACAGGCCCTCGGCGCTGGCTGCGACCTTGGTCACCGTCGGCGGCGCGGTATAGCCGACCTCGGCCACGGGCTCCTTCTTGGGCAGGCTCGGGACCCTTGGCGGCTCGGCACCGCAGCTTGCCAGCAGCCCGGCCAGCAGGATCAAGATCAACGGACGAGTCACGGCTGGCTTGAAACTCCTCTACCCAGACTCTAGCTAGGACCTGCTAGCCCGCACGCACAACCTGAGTCCTTTTCCGGAGCTTACCGCCCATGGGGCAAGACCTCGCCCCCCTTTCGAGCGCCTGCGTGTTTTGCGGCTCCTCCGACGCGGCCGATCCACAATTGCTGGCCGATGCCGCCAGTCTGGGCCGGGCAATGGCGGCCGCCGGCCTGAAGCTGATCTATGGCGGCGGCGGGGTCGGGCTGATGGGGGCCTGCGCCATCGCCGCCCACGAGGCCGGCGGTGCGGTTCTGGGGGTCATCCCGGACTTCCTGAAGACCCGGGAGCGTCGCCTGGACGTGGTGGAAACCATCGTCGTGACCTCCATGCACGAGCGTAAGCAGATCATGTTCGAGCGCTCCGACAGCTTCATCGTCCTGCCGGGCGGCATCGGGACCTTGGAGGAGATCGTCGAGCTGCTGTCCTGGCGTCGCCTGGACCTGCACGCAAAGCCCGTGGTCTTCTACAGTCCTGGCGGCTTCTGGGAGCCCCTGTTTGCCCTCTTCCAGCACACGGTGGACCACCAGTTGACGCCCTCGGAATTCATGGAGAGCTGGATCTCGGTAGAACGCGTGGAGGACATCATCCCGGCCCTGGGCGGCGTTCGCCCAACAAAACCCCTCCCCGACGAGACCGTTCTTGGGATAACCTGAGACCCGACACCGACCTCGCGATCCATGGAAACCCCCATGTTCAGCAAGCGCCAAGCCCCGTCTGCCCGCGCCAGCGGCCTCGACATAATCCAGCACGAGATGGCCGGTGAGGCGGCCGCGGCCCTCGGCCGCATCGGTGGAAAGATGGAAGCCTCCCTGGCAGCCCTTCGCGCCTTCGACGCGGGCGAGGACCAGACCGGGCCCCGCGAGGTCCTGGTCAAGGCCGCCGCCAAGGCGACCTGGATGTTCTTTGTTCAGCGCGAGTCCCTGGGCCTACGCGACCAACGCCCGGTCATCGCCCAGCATCAGATTCCACGCGAAGTGCTCCTCAAGC